>NZ_JAMQUS010000035.1:0-18510 GCF_025594995.1 Turicibacter sp. GALT-G1 | reverse complement strand
CAGTAAGTGCCCCTTTTGAAAACCGAAACATAGATACATATCGTTTAGGAGGAATAGCAATGTTGGAATCAAAAAAAGAGAATTATTATGGATTTGATGTAAGGATGTATAGAATCGGTGATCACCTTTGGATTTCTACCCTAATGACAAATGAACAACATTTAGTTAATCAATTTGACTACAATAAAATGATGTGGATTCAAACAACCTATACAACAGATGAAATTGAAGAGTTGTTTAACATATCTAATAAAGTTCTTAAATAACAAAAAAAGCAGTTAGGTAACGAATGGCTACTTAACTGCCTTTTTTTATTCTCAATTATTCTTCTAGTAAATCAAACGCTCTCTTCCATGCTTGGCGATACTCTTTTTGTGCCACTTTTTCAAATTCATTAACCTTTGAATAAAGTCTATTTATTAAAAACTCTCAGTAAGAAACTGTTGAAAAACCAAAATACTATCCCATAAATAATTCCTATGATAATAAATACAGCAATCCAAATTATGATGTCATATATACTTGCTTCTAAAGTTATTTTATATCTTGTAGCTAAGATTAAAATCGACACTGCCATACCGCCAGTTACAAAGAAGATTAGATTCTTTACAAATAGATTATGTTTTCTTTTAATCAACTGTGGTAAAAAATATTGTAAATATTTATATTGAATGAAGTCTAACATTGAAATCAACAGTACCACCCATATAAATCCAATTGGCGGTGGAAAGTCTGCACCTGCAAGCATTATTGCATTCCATCCAAAAAAGAATACTATAGTATTTATCCAAATAATTTTTAAATTACTCATATCAGTTTCTCCATTTCCTATAGTTTATCCTTCATTAAATTATAACATGTTTTACGAATATCACACTATTCAGTTTTCAAAGCTCATGTTTATTCATATGACACATTTTTATATATTTAATTATTAGGCTCTGTTAGACAAAAATGTTGATATGGGTTATTGAGGGAATCTTAAAAAATAATGTTCAATAACCACTGCTATCAAACGATTGATTACCACCAAGATTGGCTAACACAGCTTTATTATCATGAGTGATAATCTTCTCCTAGTCAAAATTAAAAGAGCCACTACTGATTTAATGGCTCTTTATGGATTTAAACTAATGTAATTTCTTCAACACGTTTTGTTGTTAAACAGGCACCTGCAATACTGGCGTATTTTAAGTCAGGTTGTAGCTCGTTTAAGACTAATACTTCACTATCAATCACATAGTTCATGAAGTCTAAAATTTTATCGTCTGATAAATCTTCTGTTGGATTGTTAATCTCAATTGAGCGTGTTTTATTTTCAGTGTCTTTGAATTTACAAGTTAATGTGTATGTTTCTTCCATGATCTTTTATCCCCCTATCATTATTGTTTATTAAAGCATACGATAATCAGCCACGACCGATTTCGTGTGTGTGCCTGATGATAATGCCACATACTTCTCGGCAAATTGTGATAACTCTTCATCTGTTGTGTCTAAGCGAACATTTGAAAAAGACTTCGCCTTGACAATGTCTTTCCCCTCGTCGTCTTGACCAGCTGTTAAATAAATAGATAACTTGCGATCATAAATATCTTGCATCTTTAATTCCCCCCGAATTCATTATGTTTTTTAGGTAGCGCTACCTACCATTTAATTATATCCCGATTTACGTTTCCATCCAAAAGCTATCCCGCTACTGTGAATGACCTCCATTAAAATATATCTACCTAAAACGTTGGGATTGGTACTGCCACCACTACGTTAGTAGCCAAGGCAAGTAACAAGACCATAAGGTTTAGGATAGAAGTAAATGAAGAGTTTGCTTTGTAGCGGGATTGTACATGATTATTAAAATGCCTGTGGTGACATAAACCACTCTAGTTTTTTTCAAAACAGATGATTTCTCTTTAAATACCCTGCTTTTGAATAAAAACAGAAATATAACCCATAACATAATTGTAAGTTTAAGACTTGCTATTCCAAAAACTCCTTATGTTATAAAATCCCTTTTATTAAACGGCTGATTCCCCCCATCAGTTGTTTTTTATATCTCCTTGCTGCTATAAGATATTTTGGTTAAATAAAATAACTACACATTATAACCTCTGCCTCCACTATACAATAGTATGTAGGATACTATGAGATGGGATGACTACTTTTGATGAGCAACATGAGATAAGGTAGAGGGTGACTTTAGAAATGTTCAATTTTTAATTCATTAGTAGCAGCTATACTCAAAATATCATACTAAAATGTATAAAATAAAAAATTCATCTGGGTTAAGCATTTAACCTAGATGAATTTTTAGATTCGATAAGACGACTAGTAATTACTAAGATGAGAGAACTCAACAAATTTTAGTAATTGATTTTTTTCCATTTAATTCGTTCAACGTTTCTTTTTTGAGTATCTTTTTGATCATTGGCTATAAATAACGGAAATTCCCCTTTATATCTTTTAGGAACTTCTCCATTGGCATATATGCCATAGTCTAAAATGACTCCCTTTACAGCGGTTGTTGGTATATCATAACAATCAAGAGAAATATTTTGTCGATATTCAATATCTTCTACAATCTCTTGATAAGACATATATTCATTTTGATCTAATGCATTTAAAACATATTGTAATAAATCTTCTCTATTTTTATTTTTCATACTCAATACTCCTGAGGATACTAATTATGAAAATGTGCATACACATGGAATAGAATGTGACTCATCATCTTTTTCTTGAACTAACACGTCATAACCATCTTTATCCATCATTTTTCTGTACTCTTCTAATGTAAAACGAGTACCATTTCTTTTTAAAATAGAGACGTCTTTTTTAAATTCTTCTCTAAAGCGACGTTCCATATCTTCTTGTTCTAAGTAGCGTTCTGGCCATACTTTATATAACGTGGCATAATGACGGTATCCCCCGCGCACACATCTACCCGCACAATTGGCGTGTTCAAAGCCTAGTGCATACATACGTGGTAATTTAATTCCCCATTCATTTTCAATAATATGTTTTGCATCTAAATCTTCTCTGAATGTTTCTATTAATGGGAATCTTGTTTCAACTGGTTCGATTGGAAAATGCTCATAAAAATTCGTTAAATTTTCGGCACGATGCTTTTCATGTGGGCCAATTCCGAAATATAAAATAGGTTCAAAGCCTTCCATACGTTTTTCTTCAATATAAATTAACGTTTGACGGACTTTAATTTCTTCTGAACATTTAGCAAGTCTTGAGTTACCTAAATACCCCATATCGAAAAAGACATCCTCTGGCGTACGTCCATCTACAATATACGTCATTTCTAATCCAATATAGTCAGCGACTTCTTCCATAAATCGATAGTTATCTTCATCTTCCCATTGTGTATCTGTAAAAAATAGGACAGAATTTTCTAATCCATTTTGTTGAACCATACGATAAGCTACATATGCACTAGATGCACCACCACTAAACATAGCAATATGTAGTGGCTTTCTTTCTTCTTTAGCTAACATTTTCTATGCTTCCTCTCCTGTTTCAAGCTTCTGCTCTATAATACTGTATAAAATATACTCTAACTCATTATTCGTAATACGTTTTCCTGAGTTGGTAATCATTCGTTGTAAGTTATCATATAGCGTTTTAGCTCGTGGTGTAAGTTCTGTTTTCATTATATATTTTGTTTCATCATTTAATTTTAATGTCACATATTTATCTGGATCAAATTGCGTTTGATTCACTGAATCAATTTTATTCTTCACCTCATTAATAAAGGTTTGAGTAAAATTATCTGTCCAATCTGTCGCATAAAACTCAAATAAATAATATGATAAATCATTTAATAATTCTGTGCATGTCTCATGTTTACATGCTAGAACGTCTTTAATAAATTTATTATCTTTATTCTGCTCGAGTTTTTCTTTTGCCCAGTCATAAAGATTTGTTAATTGGTTATCATGAATAATTTCGTTATAGATACTTTCAATTTTTTCTTCAAACCAATTTTCTAACAATGTTTTATAGGTTGCTAATTGTTGTGAATGAGCCTTTAACCAATTTAATGAATCAGTTGGGTCTACTTCTAAACGTCTGATATATGTTTTAAATAACAGCAACTCCTCAGGTTGTGAACTTGAAATTTGAGTGAATCTTGGTAGACTTTGTAACCATCCTAATAAGGCACTACTTGCTTTAATTTGAATAGCTTTATCCTTCACATGTTCTGAAAGATGATGACTAAATAATGAAAGTATCTGATTGAAAAATTCAAAATCTTCTTCATTAAAGTTATTAACTTGATAAGTAATCCCCTCAGAGTTAATCACCATTTCACATAATTGTTCACTTGTGACACGACTAATATATTGTCCTTTATTAAAGAACATCATATTCGGCCAAATATCTTGTAATAACCCCACTAATAAAACGGGAATAAGAGGCTCTCTAATACCGAAAGGTTTATTTCTAAAAATCTCAACTAATTCACCAAATACTGAACTTGTTTGTATTTTATCAGTTAAAGCTTTCTTTAGCTCGATTAAGTTCACATCTTCAATCGTTTCTAATTGTTTGGAGTTGATAATTCCATTATTTTTAAACGTCGTCGCAAAAATCAGATAATCTGGACCAAATCCCTTGATACCATAATTGTCTTCATTCGGATTAGTTAGAATGGCATCAATCACTTTTTTAGAAGCATTTTTTTGAACATTAGCGATATTTCTTCTATTAAATGCTTCATTATTAACCATTGGTGTATACGGATATTCTCTAAAGAACAGGTCTGAAAGAATATTTTTAATCTGTAATTCATTTTGAATCTTAATCTCATGATCATAGTTAGGAATAAACCATTTCGATTCTGATGGAAACATTGTGAGCTTATTAATTAATTGTTTTAAGTAATAGTCTGTTTCTTGTAACTCAATATTCAACTCTGTTTTGACAAAGGCATCTTCACCTAATAACATGTGATTTTCTAATAAAGACTGAATAGCATAATATTTCTTGATGTCTTTTTCAAAAATCTCTAGTGGCTTATTATAAATCACAAAAATGTTATTCGTAAATTTACTTTGTAATGCTTTAACCTTCACTTCGAGATTTTGAGTATCATGACTCGTTGGAATAATGATATTGATACGTGCATCTGAATCTTGACATGAAAACTGATAAGTTAAATCTTCTTTCATAATTTGTTCATCTATAAATAAATGAATCGTCGCAAATCGGATCATTTTTTTAGTTAAATTATATCGATCAGCTGTTATGAAACATTTATCTAACTTAGATTCTATTAATTGACATTTAACAGCATCAGTCAGCGATAAATTAAATATTTTATTTTGAATTTCTTTATCAATATCGATTGAACTTCCCTCATAAATTTCCCATTGTGAATACAGACGATTAAAACGAATCACTCGAAACGCTTGAAGTTTACTTAATAATGACTCTACCTCATTAAAATCACTATTTTGACTATACGCAATGAATTCACTACTTAAAGACTGAATAGAATTCATGTTCGTTAATTGCCATAACGTGATAAACTTTAAAATATTAATCATCTTATCGTATTGAACGGCATTTTTATTTTGAGGAATTTTCCCTTTATTCTTTAAATACGTTTTTAACAACGGATGTTTTTCTTCGACTTGTGAGAGACTTTTTAAATCGGGGAAGAAATAATCAAATAAATTCGAAGCAACATAATAGCCTGATTCATGATTGATAAAATACTTTAATCCATTTGTATCTGCACAATCTAAAAAAGTGAACAGCGTTCTTTCATTTTGTCCAAAAACATTTGATAACGCAGGTAGTAAACTTAAAGAAATAGGATGAATTGGATAGCACCCTTCTACTACCAGTGATTGTAGTTCTGTTCGATTTAAATTAAAAATAGGAAATTTTCTTAACTGATTTAAATGTGCTTCTAACTCAAAGGCATCAATATGAGATTTTCGAGTTTTTGAGATAATATTCTCAGCAATACTTAAAAACATATTATTATTTGAATTGATATAACATTTTTTAAATCTTTTTTCTATACGTTGAAACTCATCTCTAAACTTTGAATTTTCATCAAAATATTGACGCATATCCTTATGTGAAATTAAAACTAATTGAGCATTTTTCACTCCATGATCTAATAGTTCCGCTAAGTCTTGAAGATACTGCATCGTTAGATACGTCTTATCTTCTGGAATCGTTTGTAAGAAACGTCCAAACTCATCATAGATAAAAATTAATCCATAGCCTTGTTCATTTAACTGAGATAAAATCGATTCTATTTGCGTAATAAAATTATCATTATTGCTGTAATTAAAGGTTGCACCCGAAGATAGCTCACGATATAAGTTTTCAAATAATTCAATCGTATTTTCGTTATTTGCTTCAATTTCAGCATTGAAAATCTTGATTGTTTTCCCATAATCCACTAATAACTCTTTGAATAGTTCATATGTTTTTGGAAATTTTTCTTCCCATCCGTTAATTGCCTCAAAGATTTGTTCCTTTTTATCATTAAAAATAATATTAAGGTTATTCTCTTTTAATACTTGGTACGTATTAGACAAGATGGCATGTTGTAATGACCCTTCATTTCCATTAATAAAGACTGGAAGATATTTAAGGTTTACCGATTTTAACTGACTAATATTTTGACTAATTGAATCATCATATTTTGAAAAAGCTTTTTTTAAGTAATCTAATTCATCAGATGTAAATTTTTTAGAAATTAAATTTGCCAGTAATAAACCTAATAAAGATTTCCCGGTTCCGTAAGCTCCTATGATGATGTGGTTATTTGTATTTTTCGAGTTTATAACCGACTGACAAATCATATTAATTGATTCGATGTGAGTAGGGGTTGGAATGTAATAATCTAATATAGAATTAGCATTAAAATCATATTTAATATTAATACTCGGCTTAAATACCTGTTCCATTTAAATCCCTACTTTCTTTGTAATAGTTTTCCGTGATTGTTTCAGCGTTAATCGTCTCATCTTTAATACGGATGGTATCTAAATTATTAGTTTGTATAAAATCGATGTATCCTTGTTTTTTTAAGACATAAACCGATTCTAAGATATCTGATTGTGTTAAGTTAAATATTTTACCAGGCATTCTTTTACTATTTACTAATTCATTTAGTGTTAAAGAATCAATATGAGATTCATGACAATAATCATAAATCATCATTAAGATAATTTCAGATGGTATACGATTATGATTAACTTTATTAATATAATCTGATTTTTCTAATAACATTAAATCAGCTAATGGACTATGTAAGACATCTTCAGGGTCTGAATACGTCTGATTGACATCATACATTTGAATCAGACACTCGATATCTCGTTTTAAAGAGTTATCTGAAACATCTTTTTGAGTAGTCGCCCATTTTGAGTATTGCTCGAGTAAAAATGACTTTTCAAAAATAGAACCATCTAATTCATTAAAAAACCAGTAAATAACTGTGGCACTTTTATCTGCAATATTAGCATTTTTCGCTAATTGATAATGGACAAGTGCCTTTGTAAAATTCAAATTAAGATTTGAATCATTATCATAAATCAATTGACCTAACTTGGTAATTGAAAAGACCTTATTCTTTGAATCATAGTCTGCTACACCACATGCGATTAACCAAAATCGTAACGCGGCTAACATATTCTTACCAATCCCTAGTTTTTCAAAAGCATCGCCTCGTGTTAAAAGTGATTTATCCTCGCTAATAGCTTCTAATCCTTTATGAAGCCATCCTTCCCGAAGATAAAAACTTTGATGTTGGCCAAATCCCATAATCTAATCCTTCCTAATCTTTTACATATATTTTAATAGTGTTTCTTCGTCTAGTTCATTGTTTTTAATAACGTCTGTGTCTTGAAAATCTTCCAAAACTTCCATCATTCGTTCTAGATACTCATCTTTTCCTGTAATATCTGATGTATATAGTTCGTAAATTTTTTCTACGCCCCCTAACACATAACTATGAAACAAGTTCATATTATCCTTCATCTTACCTTCAGCATCCTGCTCGACACCATCACGAAATGCTCGATTTAAACGATTTTCCATATTCATCTCTTCGCCCTTTGCATCAGAAAGTAACATCACTAAGCGATAAATAAAAATACAATTTGTTTTTTCCGTGATAAATGCACTTACTGGTATTAATGTATCATCATTTGAATTCATATCCTTCGTCGAAGTTTTATCATAAGTGATCCCTATTAAAGCTCCTAGCATATATACATCAATATTTCGTTGAAAAATCTTAGCGTTATTCACTAAAAATTTAACGTACGTTGCATGTTTTCCAACAAACCTAAAATCTTTTTGAAACATTATTCGCACTCCTTAATAAACGTTATGGTCTCTGATTGTTTATCTAAATAATATTTTTTATTAACTTTATCTCCCATGACTATTTTAGCATGTTGCCAATCTTTCTCCATTACAAAAATTAGCACTTGTTCTGCAACTTCTGGTACTAACTTAGCAATATTTTTCACGTGTGTTTCATCTGCATTGGAAAAAGGCGCATCCATGACAAGCGGATAAGCTTCAGATTCAAGATTTAAACTATCATCCGATTCATTAATAATTCTTTCTTTTGCTAAAGCAACTAATCCCGTTATAAAAGCGAAATTCTTGACTGTTTCAAGTCCTGTTGATGCTTCTGTAGAAACACTTCCTCCTGCATTATATAAAGTAACTTGATACTTTTCATCAATGGTTAAATATCTTTTACCGTGATACATCTGAGTAAAGATATCGTTTACTTTTTTTTCTAAGGCATCACGAATTAACCTTTCTTTTTTAGAATACGTTCTATATATTGTATTATATATTTCTTCTGCATATTTAATATATGTCGCAATTTGTATGTTTTTACCTTTTATTTCTACTAATGAATCGTAATCCTTTTTTAATTTTTCTATATCATTACCAAGTATTCCTAGCCTTTGATTCGCTTCATCAATTCTGTCTTCATAATCACTTATTATAGCTTCTACTTTAGTCATTTGTTCCTGATACTTTTTTGCGTCTTCTTTACCATATATCTTCTTACCTAAAAAATTAATCTCCGATTGGAAATCTCCAATATTTTCAGATAAATCTTGTATATTTTCAAATAACGAATTTAAATCTTCAGATGCTGATAAAGCATTGCCTTCCCAATTGTTCATTTCTAATTTAAACTTACTGATACTTGTTCCTAAAGATTCAGGTGGCACGAATGATTTTTCATGAACTAAAGCTAAATAATGTTCATCTCCTTGACAAAACTCAGTTCCGCAGATACATTTTTGACGTTTAAGAATTTCATCAATCGTTCGCGAAGTAATATCAATTACTCCTTTATCATCTACCTCCGTATCATGTAACAATTTATTAACTTCTTTAATTAACGGAGCCGCTACGATACTTAAAATCGATTTGTTATACTTCACTTTAAATTGATTTTGCTTCTCTTGTTGTTTTTTACGAGTGTTGTCTAAACTTATTTCTAGCTTATTTTTTTTATCTTGATCCTCTGCTACCGATTTTAGACTAATCAATTTCTCATTTAAATCTTCTTTAATGTCTAAATTACGTTTTTTCTCTGCTTTATATTTTTCAATTTCTTCTTCTAACTTCTCTTTCTCATCAATTTTTTCATGTAACTGTGTCTTAATAACTTCAATAGCTTCATTGCCCTTATCATCATAACTAGATTTAAGTTGTCCAATTACCGAACTTTTTTCACCTTTATTTAAATGCTCCATAGCATTAGCTAATACAGTTAACCCTAATAACCCTTTAACAGCATTAGAAACATCACTTTTCTCACTTATACTCCCAATTCGTTCCGTATCAAAAAAGAAATAACTAGATAAATCTTCGGGCAAAATTTCATTAATAGCATCACCAATATGCCCTTGTTTTACACTGATTGTTTGACCGTCCTTGTCTTTAAAGGTCACATCAACTTCTGAAGCTTCCTTAGATAATTTTCCAGTAGATGTTATGTAATATGTCTGTTTTCTGTAAATTATATATTCCATATCCGCATGAATCAAACAAATTTCAACTTCCACATCATCGTGATCTCCAGGCTTCATGTTATTAACTTTATCGCTATTTAATAAATTTTCCTTTTTAAAATCTGTTTTACCATAAAAACACCATTTAAATGCTTGTAAAAGAGTTGTTTTTCCCGCTGTATTTTGTCCTAATATAATCGTAACATTTTTATCATCTTCACCTAGGATTGGAGATGATAATTGAATCTCTTGTGTACCCGTATATTGTCTAAAATCCTTTAACTTGATATATTTTAGAAACATTACTCATTCTCCTTTAATTCATCTGTAATAATTTTTTTAATTTCATATACCATATCTTTAAAGTTTTTCGTTTTTGTCCTATTATTTCTTTGCTCTAAACGTAAAATACCTATCATCATTCGATCTAGTTTTCTTTTATCAATTTTAATTTCATCTTTATTCATCATCATAACTCCAATCAATTATTTTATTATAATTCTCAATTAAACTGTTAATTAATTTAAATGATTCCGAAGGGTTTAAGGAAATTTGAGAAAATTCTGTTATTCGGTCCACTTCATTTTTTATTAAAGATTTATAAAAATTCAATTGTTCTAATGGAATATCATTCATTTCTAATGGATAAGGTAAGGTTATAAAGTCATAGATTTCAGCATATTCTTTATCTATAAACTTCCTTAAAACCCTTCCACGACGCTGAATATATTCTTTTGGATTCGTGCTACTAGCTAAGATAAATGCCTTTTTAATACTTGGAATATCAACACCTTCATCTAGACATCTAATGGCAACTAATCCCTGTAATCTTGTACCACTCGCTAACGAATCTTTGAGTTGAATTCTTGTTGGAATATCTTCTGTCGACGTGTATTTCGCGACTTTTAAGCCTAATTTATTTCCTAATAAATCAACGACAGCATCAATTTGCCTAATTTCTGATTCATCAATGTCTGACTTTTCACCATCATCATACCTACTACTCGTTGCACCACAATAAAATAACATATGCGAATCATTAAGATGATCCTTCATCACCCGCTTCAGTGTCGATAATTTATTTTCAGCCCCCGCTACTATTCTAGACCTTTGTATTAATAACATCTTTCCGCTTTCACTAATTGACACTTTCCCATCTTTATCGAACTTACAGTGTTTGATGATTTTCTTAGATAACTCTATATATTCAAACCTTTCATCATCTGTTAATGAGACAACAATGGGATAATAATAATAGGGAGTTAATCGTTTATTCTTAATGGCTTCTTCAATCGTATAGTCGATACATTTTTCTTTAAAGTATGTTGATAAATACTTCGTTCCTTCTTCATCATTTTTTCTATTAATCGTCGCTGAAAGTGCAATTCGATAAGGAATATTTTCAGGTAATGTTTTAGATAACTTATACGCTCCAAAATTATGCGCCTCATCAATTATAATCAACGTATCTTTAGTTAATTTTTTTATAACCTTTTGCACTTTTTCTGTTGCAAATGTTGCATTTGTTGTAATAAAACAAAACTGCTTCCTCGTGCCTTTTTCGAAAGCTTTTATATTATTTTTTAAGCGAATGTACCAATTTGATTGTGAAGATTTCGAATAACCGATGATTGGTTTCATATTAAACAAACTAGCTTCATCCACCCATTGCTCTACAAGATGTTGATACGGACAAACAATAATGACGCCTAAGTTAGACTTTAAATCGTTATATAGCTCGATACAAGCGGCTAAACTCGTTATCGTCTTCCCAGTCCCCGTAGCCATACTAAAAATCCCACAATAATCGTTATTTTTCCAATTTGATATTGCTTGTTGTTGATAATCATAGAGCTGCAAATCAGAAGGTAATCTAAAATCGGTTGTCTTTAAATCTTCTTCTACTTCCTTCGGTTGCTGATTTACATCGTCTAAATTTAAATCTATGGTATCGTTCTTTTTATATTTTTTAAACAACTCTTCTGTAACCGCTTCGAATTTGATAACTTCTATATTAGGTTCATTATTATTCCAAATGGTTTTAAATGCATTTTCTTTAGTTAACACTCTAGTTCTATCATGTGTCCAAGATTTATAAACTTCGATTGTTTCATAATTATAATTAAACGCTGTACTTGTTTCATTCATCGAGCCTGTAAATGCAATAGTGTTTCCCAAATTATCACTCATTAACCCCATCTTTTCATGATACATACACACTTGATTATCGCTAGAAGTCATGATAGCGATTCGCACTTCTAATATCCCTTTAGCAATAAGATTACAAATTAAATTCAATCGCTCTTCTTCAAAATAGTTAGTCACCTCAGATAAGCTAGCTTTCAAGTTTTTAACTATCACTTCATCTCTAAGTTCTATTCCTTTATTAATCGCATTAATATCTTCTTCAGATAGTCTTGGAGAAGCGACAACTTGAATCTTCCCACCATTTCTCACTAAATGAGTAATTCCTCTTGATAATTCTAATAAGGCAGTAGAAGAAAAAAAGCCTACAGCTCGTTGATATATAATCGATTCTGAAAGAATCGGAGTATAAAATTCTTCTACGACATTATTTGATAAACTCCTATATTCATCCCTTATATCTAAATTTAAAAAACTCATTTTATATACATCCCACCTATTTCATTACCTATAATTAATATTTATGATTACAAACATTACCATATAACTGTTTTTAAAATGCTCTCTTCCATCTCACTTATTCAAATCTTATACTTTTCAAATTATAATCTTATAAAATATTTGTTTTTTTGTAAAGTAATAGTTCGTATTTTAACGTTTTATGTACGCTAAATGATAAAAGCCCCAATAGTTACCTTGTAACCGTTGAGGCTTTTATCAATTTCTAAATACTAAGATGTATTCTTCATCTACAAATAATAATATCCCGCTACTATGCCTGTCTTCTCTTAAACATCAAACTAAATATCAAGGCACTCGCTACCACAATACGTCAGTATGTGGGCATAGGTGACTTGAATATTTAGTGATGACCTTGTTTAAGTATGGGTTCCCTGCGCTAAGTACGAAAATCTTTAGATTTGAGTCTTAGCATACGATAAGAAAAGGCGAATGATGTGTGAACATGATTAGCCTATCCGTTCTAGATATCTAAAAAAGAGTTCTGTCAGTCTATTAGCTTTAGTATAATACATTAAATCTAAATAAAAAGGAGTGAGTAAATGATTAAGAAATCTAAACCATATAACTTAAATAAAATATTTACTTCAGAAGGATTTTATGAATATTTAGCATTACCCCCTATTCGTAAAATCCCTAATATTCAAGAAGCTCTCACACATTACAAACACCGAATACAAGAACATTTTGAATCTGGAGAACAGTTGCATTATATGACAGATCAAATTTATACTTCCAAATTCATTTTTCCCGATAATCAATATTATGAAATTTCGTGGAATATTGCTAAGGCAAAAGATTTACTTAAACAATGTGGAGCGCCTATTGTTCAATTAAGTCTTGATAAGATAGCAGATTCCATATTTGAAAAAGATTTAACATTGGCACACGTTGAAAAAGCTCGTCAAAACAATAATCCGATTATTGTTGCTTTTTATGAACCTACTCAAAGTTTTGTTGTAATTGATGGCAATCATCGCGCATATGCAAAGTTACAAGATAAAAAAGAAACGACAATTGATGCTTATATTTTATCTCCTCAAGGACATATGGCTTCAATGTGCAGTACACTTGATTATGCACTATATATGTTTGCTCATAATTTAAACCTATTCGGTAATTATGTTTGTGGGGAAATTGAATACGAAAACTTATTAGAATCAATGTATAAATTTTAATCTCAACTTTCTTATCTTCTAACTACATGGATGTTCTCTTGAATCAGAAGATTGATTTTATGAATAACAATCTACTAGGAATTATCTTAGTTAAATAAACAGCTAAACATCAATTGGCAACAATCAAACATCGGTACGAGGTGGTACAAGTGAAGGGATTGTTAAGGGAAATAAAGTTTAATGAATACTTGTAGGGAAATTATTCTGATTAGTCCGATCTTCTTTTATATCAATATCTTTATAATCAATGGATACCAACACCGCATTTATGCCGTGTTGGTTTTCTTATTGTTTAAAAGTTGATTTCTTTCTTAGAAGAGAGCTATCTTTTTATGAACCATTCCATATTTATGAACTTATTATCTAGATCATGAAGCGCTAATCGTTGCAAAGCAACCGTTAGCTGCTTCATGCCCCCTTGTATGAAGAAGATCGCTAGGCATTAAACATCCTGTCCCGCTACGTTGAATAATCTTAGTTAAACAAAAAAGCTAAGCAACAAACCCCAACGCCCCAATATCGGCACGATATGGGCAAATAAGGGGATTGATGCTTAGTGATTGTCTTGTTCTAAGATAAAACATCCAATAAGAAAAGGCTAATGATGTTAATTCTCTTCTAACATGATTAGCCTATCCATTTACTTGTTGTTATTAAGAAGCCTTGAAGTTTAATCACGAATGGTAGCGGGACACATATGGTTAGTCAGATACTCTCTTGTTAATGAAGGCACGATCATCACTTATTTTCAATAAAGTGAATACTTTTAAACATTTATGCCAATAACATTAGAGTGCTACTCCCCCTAGCACTTATAAAAAAATTTACTTTCTACTCTTCCTTATAATTATATACTTACATTAAAGTAAACCCTAATCGTTGCTTCCCCCTGCAATCATTAGGGCTTTTTTCATACTTTTAAATATTTTCTAGTGTTAAAACGTTAGGTAATTTCCCGCTACGCTGAATGACCTTTGTTAAATACAACAACTAAATATCAAGCCACACCACATCCGCCATATGCAATAGGTGGGTGAATCGGTGGGATTGATCATTTAGTGACTCTTTCTTTTGGGGATAAGATTTTATCTTCCTTTGTAGCGGGATGCCTAGGGTTACTTCAATCATCTTTTCTATCCCTATCACAAAAGACATGGATACCAACACCGTATAATACCGTGTTGGTTTTCTTATTTGTCTTGTAATATTTACTACTTCTTTAATCAGTAGATATCCTTTAGTAATCCGAGTAAATAACGGTTCGGATGAACGGTTATTTACGTCCTTATTTATAATATGGTTGATAATGATAAAGCCCCAATCGTTGCATAACAGTTGGGGCTTTATCAAATTCTATGTACTCAGATTTAGTCTGTAATTAGAAAGAACACTCTCCCGCTACTAAGAAGCCTCCTCTATTAAGCAACACCTAACCATCAAGCCCTAAAGCCCCCAACATCAGCATGATGTGGGCAAATAAAGGGATTGAATGGTTAGGGAATGTCTTGTTTTAAAAGAATTCGCTAAGTGCAAAAATCGTTAGATTTGCACCTTAGCATCAAATAAGAAAAGGCTAATGATGTGCGAACATGATTAGCCTATCCATGCTTTAATATAGCGGGATTAATATGATTATTAAATAACACTAAATAGCAATTCCACTGCTCCAAAATATCCGCAGGATATGACGGAAGTGGATTGATATTTAGTGGAAATGTAGTCAGATACTTTCTTGTAGCGGGATAGTTTATGCTTATTCTTAGTGCCTTTTTGATTTCTTTCTCAAAACATCATGGATACCAACACCGCATTTATGCCGTGTTGGTTTTCTTATGGTTTGTAAGGCATCCTCTCACTTAGAAGAATGCGTGTGTTTTATGAAGATCATCGATTTTTATAGATACTGATTACTGATCATGAAGCGCTAATCGTTGCAAAGCAACAGTTAGCCGCTTCATGAAATCCAGGTACTAAGATTACCACTAGGTATAGAAATGATTTTCCCGCTACTATGGGTAATCTGTATTAAATATGAAAACTAAACATCAAGCCCTAACGGCCCCAACATCAGCATGATGTGGACGTATAAAGGGATTGGTGGTTAGTGATTTCTCTATTTTAGATTAAAACTCTAATGAGAAAAGGCGAATGATGTCAAACATGATTCGCCTATCCATTTTCTGTTGTTATTAGGAACCCTTGAAGTTTAATCACGCATGGTAGCGGGACACCTATGGTTAGTTAAATACTCTCTTGTTAATGAGGGCACGATCATCACTTATTTTCAATAAGGTGAATACTTTTAAAAATTTATGCCAATAACATTAGTGTACTACTCCCCCTAGCATTTATAAAAAAAATTTACTTTCTACTCTTCCTTATAATGATATATTTAGATTCAAGTAAGCCCTAATCGTTGTTCCCCCCTGCAATCATTAGGGCTTTTTTCATACTTATACATATTTGTTAGTGTTTAAAACGTTAGGTGATGTCCCGCTACTCTGAATGACCTTCGTTAAATAAACCAACTAAATATCAAGCCACACCACACCCGACGTATCCAATAGGCGGGTGACTCGGTGGGATTGATCATTTAGTGACTCTTTCTTTTTGGGGATAAACTTTTATCTGTCGTTGTAGCGGGATGCCTAGGGTTACTTCAATCATCTTTTCTATCCCTATCACAAAAGACATGGATACCAACACCGTAGTCTACCGTGTTGGTTTTCTTATTGTCTTGTAATATTTACTACTTCTTTAATCAGTAGATAGTCATTTAGTAATCCGAGTAAATAACGGTTCGAATGAACCGTTATTTACGTCCTTATCTATCCTGTTGATAATGATAAAGCCCCAATCGTTGTATAACAACAGTTGAGGCTTTATCAAATTCCATGTACTCAGATTTAGTCTGTAATTAGAAAGAACGCTCTCCCGCTACAACGATAGCTACCCTCTTAAACATCAAACTAAATATCAAGACACCTGCCCAACCGCACGCAGTAAGGGAGCATGGGTGACTTGCATATTTAGTGATAACTGTCTTTAAACGAGAAAGATACGATAAGAAAAGGCTAATGATGCAAGTGCATGATTAGCCTATCCATTTACTTGTTGTTATTAAGGAGCCTTGAAGTTTAATCACGCATGGTAGCGGGATAATTCATGTTTATGGGGATCAAAGTTTTAACCCTATCTCAAAAGATGATGAATACTCAAAACACATCTGTTGCTGTCGTTTGGATTTTCATATTTATCTTGTGATTTCAAATTCCTCCCTAATAAGAAGATAACATGGAGTAACAAAAATAAATAACGGCTCAGCGCTAATGCTGAACTATTATTGACTTCCCTTATACTAGCTTGATCTTTATAATAAAATCCCCCAATAGTTGCCTAGAGCGACCGATAAGAAGGTCGCTTTAATTATTATGTTATTCTTTAAAATTAATTTATCCTTATTTTAAGAGTTATATCATCAGGTTAATATGAGCTTCTAAAAAAAATATAAAGATACAGAGAATATTGCTGTAAAAATTGCTGTTGTCCATAATACAATACCCTCTATTTTATTTTTATGATACCTTTCCCATCCATTTACAGCATGCGATATAGCTAACATTATAAACATAATAGGCATATTATTTTGATGCCCCATTAATACGGATACTGCTGTGAGAATGACTAAAACGACTAATAATAATTTTATATATTTCAATAGTTTACCCCCCCCTTAATCTATTATTAACCTCATCATACATTATTACCCAAAAAATAACAATCAATTCTTGCACAAAAGCAGGAAGTCTCGTTCTAATCGCTTCAACAGAACAAGAACCGCCGGCTTTGTATAATATGTAATTCATCTATATTATTTGGTAGTAATTATGTTATAATAAGTGCAAAAATTACTTTAACCATCTTTTGGATGAAGGAGAAATAAAAATGAAGAAGTGGATAGTATGGTTTTTGATGATTCCAATCTGTGTAGTCGCACTAAACTGTCTTTATAATTACATGATGTTTACTCCATTAGAAAACGAGATGGAGCCTACAGCTTTAATAATCTTCGTTCCTATTTTTTTAGTAATATGCTTGTGCAATATTATTGTTCATCTTTACGCCTTAATTACTGGCCTTATTAAAAGAAATAATCCGAATTTTTTAAGATTAAATTCATTTATCAAAAAGGGAGTTTTGAAATGGATTGGACTTATATTTATAATTTGTTATTGTTATGATTTATTTATGTTAGTTAAAACCGACAATATAAACGGGATTATATGGAATATTTTTGCTATTATTGTTACCATTTTTTATGTAAGTTGGTTTAATACCTTTAATTGTACATGGGTAAAAAAATAAGTTGTATTTAGCTAAATACAACTTATTTTTTTTATGCTTTATCAACACTATTTTAAAACAGATAATTTACCTTTAGCTACCCTTTTTTGAATCAAAAGAAAAAGATTAATCTCAGTATAGTAGATGACTACTACATTGAGATTAATCTTTTTTATTAAATTTCCTTCGTTGTAATAATTTTATTATCTAAAAAACGTTTAATAATAAAAATAATCATAAAGAAAATTAATAATCCAAAGCAAAGCTTTGTTGATGCCCTGGATTGTCAACACTAAACT
>NZ_JAMQUS010000034.1:0-37192 GCF_025594995.1 Turicibacter sp. GALT-G1 | reverse complement strand
TTCTGTTTATATATATATAAGTCCCGATAAGTTTTTCACATCATAAAAACTATTAGCGGATTGAGGATACATTTTCTTCGAAAATGCCAGGGAACCCATACCCTATCAGCGGAGGAAAGTTACGAACTTCGTTACGTAGGGTAGGGAAACCAGTACCAAAGTTTTTTGATAACTAAGGTTGATTCTAGAAATGTGAAATACATTTCGGTTTCTATATAGAATATTTTTTGAGTTAATTTAAGGGATAGTTGATTAGAACAATCTTCTAGTAACAAAAAAAGTAAAGGAGTGACTCAAATGAAGGCTGTTGTAGTGATGGATTCGCTAAAAGGAAGTTTAAGTTCAATGGAAGCAGGAGAAGCAGCTAAAGCTGGGATTTTAGCTGCGAATCCAGAGGCAACGGTGATTGTTAAACCATTGGCTGACGGTGGAGAAGGAACAACAGAAGCTTTAGTTTGTGGATTGAATGGCAGGTTAAAAACAATACAAGTTACAGGTCCTATTTATGAACCTGTCATCGCACAATACGGGATAATTGATGAAGTGGCTGTCATTGAAATGGCACAAGCAGCGGGATTACCTCAAGTTCCAACAGAAAAGCGCAATCCATTAGTGACAACAACTTATGGTGTCGGCGAAATGATTAAGGCATGTGTCGAGTCAGGATGTAAGAAGTTCATCATTGGAATTGGGGGATCAGCGACGAATGATGCAGGAATTGGAATGTTAATGGCATTAGGATACAAATTCTTAGATGCTAATGGACAAGAAGTGGTGCAAGGAGGACAAGGATTAAGTCAAATTGTTTCAATTGATGCGTCAGATGTTTTACCGGGATTATCATCCTGTGAATTTAAGATTGCGTGTGATGTCACTAACCCATTGTATGGAGAACAAGGAGCGGCTTATATTTATGCTCCGCAAAAGGGTGCAACACCTGAAATCGTTAAAACGTTGGATGACGGATTACGTCATTTTGCACGTGTAGTTGAAGGGGATCAAAAAGCAGACTTTGCTAACTTACCAGGTGCAGGAGCAGCAGGTGGTCTTGGATTTGCTTTTACTGCCTTCTTAAATGGAACATTACAATCAGGAGTCCAACTGATTTTAGAAGAGACAAAGTTGGAAGAGGTGCTTAAGGGGGCCGATTATGTGTTAACGGGGGAAGGGCGGTTAGATCATCAAACGGCAATGGGGAAAGCACCGATCGGTGTTGCCAAATTAGCAAAAAAATATGGGTGTAAAGTGATTGGATTAGCAGGAGCAACAACAAAAGAAGCAACAGCATGTCATAAAAAAGGCATTGATGCTTATTTCTCTATTGTTAATCATCCGATGTCATTAGAAGAAGCAATGAAACCGGAGATCGCTTTTGAAAATATAAAACAAACGACAGAACAGATTTTTAATTTGATTAAAGCAATCAAGTAAGGTAAAACAAGGAAATCAATGTACTTTTCCTCATCATAACCTTTTATTTACATCATTATTAACTTCAAGGTATAATATTTTTACATTGTCTTAAATGGTTGATAGGATCACAGAAGAATGTTTTCAGAGAGAGATTATATTTAAAGAGAAGGTAAGATGGAATATAGCAGAACAAATGTGGGAAAGGCCTATACAAGACTATCTAAACTATCGAGCATTAACTTATGAAGTTTTTTCATTCGGGAATACGGATATAATGGCAGATGAGTTGGTACAACTTGTGAAGGCGGAGAAGAAGACTGCGACTTCATCTGTTTTTTGTTTTTACGAGATGGAAGGAGCAGCACTTCCACAAGGCGGGAAGTTAAGTATTTTATGTAATAGTAAAAATGAGGCAGAGTGTATTATGCTAACAACTAAAGTTTATACGACTTCATTTAATTTAATTAGTAAAAAACATGCATATAAAGAAGGAGAAGGGAATCAAAGTTGAGGTGATTGGAGGGAGAGTCATCAAGCATTTTTTACTGAAGCCTTAGCAGAATGTAAACAAGTCTTTGATGAAAATATGTTGATTGTGTGTGAAAAATTTAAAGTGATTTGGAAGTAAAAGAAAAAACGTCTTCTATTGTTTTTGAAGACGTTTTTTTAATATGATTAGAACAATTTATGACCACACTCATTACAGAATTTTGCATCTGGTGTTGTTTGGGTCCCGCATTCAGGACAGAATTTATAGCCGGTTGATGGGGGTGGTGATGCTTGGACTTTGGTCCCACACTCAGGGCAGAATTTTACATTTGGGCTTAGTTTGTGTCCACATTGATGACAGGAAAGGGTAGTAGATGGTTGAGCTTGTGATGCTGTTGATGTGTTAGTCATCATAGACGTCATTTGCTTCATCATTTCAACGCCCATAGCCATCCCAGCTCCTGTTTGAGCCATGGATGCCATCGAACTATTTGGATGTTCAGTCATCGACTCAATCATACTCATCTGTTGATAATGTGCGATATCACCGACCATATCGAAGGAAGCTGTTTTCTCAATCATCTTTTGAACGTTCTCTGGATAAGTAAAACTTGAAATTGTGAAATCAGTCACAGTTAGACCTAACTTTAATAATTCCATATCAAGATCACTTTTAATTCCTCGAGCAATATCATAAGCATTTACTTGTAAATTGAATAAGTCTTTTCCTTCTTTTGAAATCCAACGCATTAAAAGTTGATCGAGTTGAGATAAAACGCGCTCTTTTACATCCTCCACAGTAAATTGTTGCTTCACACCTGCTATACGGTCAATTAAAGCAAGATAGTCATTAACTTTAACCGTAAATGTTCCAAAGCTGCGAATAGGTAGTCCACCTTTTAAACTTGGTGTTGGGATATTAATCGCACTTTTAGTTCCCCAGCGAATTAAAAATTCCTTCGTATTCACGAATAAAACTTCTGCTCGAAGTGGACTGTTAAATCCAAACTTAAATCCTTTTAATGTGGTTAAAAAAGGAATGATTTCAGACTCGATTTCATAATTTCCTTCATCTTTAAAGATTCCTTCAATTTTTCCATTATATAAGAAAATAGCATCTTGTCCTGGACGAATAACGAGGCGACTCCCACGCTTAATTTCTTTGTTACGCCAAAGCCAAAAGATGACATCGTCACGAGACTCGTTCCATTCAATGACATTAGCAAATTGATTATTGAATAAACCCATACGTTAACACTCCTTAACTATTAAAATAAACAAAAATGAAGTAGATTGCAATGATTCCTAAAATGATTAAGATAGTGATTTTCACCCAACTATAGGGATAGGTTCCATGAATGCGTCCAGTTTCTCCATTAATAATATATTGATATTGTTTACCTTTGTAATCATAAGTAGCGGTCCAGATGGGAAGAAGGACATGTTTAAAGGTGACATGATCATAATGGGTTTGGACATGAATTCCACTGACAGTATCGTAGTAACGTAGAACTTCTAAACGGGCAGCTTCTTCGAGCTCACGATTTATTTTCTGTTTAGCAAAAGTGAATCCTTCTTGAACACTTAGACTATAACGTTCAGCCATGTAGCCAGAGATATATTCACTTCGATAGGGTTCTACACGATCAGTATTAAAAGGTTCAACTCCACACATAATCGTATCACTATAATGATGAGAAGCATTTACTAAAATATCATCGAAAAATTGATGAAGATGACCACTGACTGAATACCAACGAACTTTCTGAACTTGCTCTTTTTTTCCATTGATTTCACGAGTTTCATAATAATAACGGCCGCCTCTAGCCGTATAGGTACTAGACGTATTTGCATCATATGTCCAATAGGGGACATAGACAGCCTGAAGTTTATCACTTTGATAAAGTAGTTTTAAATCATTTGGAGCTAACCAGCGATATTTGACCCATTTTGATAGTTCCTCCATTGCTTGATGTTTTTCGATTTTGAAGGGAAGAATAGCTTCAGGCTTAATCCCAGCTGATTGTTTCGTTTTTAGAACATGCGAGGATCCGCAATAAGAACAATGCAGCGCCGTAATATGTTTATCAACAACAGTTTCGGCACCACAGCTTTCACAAGTGATGACCTCGACATCTTCATTCCAATTTGATTTTTCTTCGAGAGTACTCACATTAGAAAAGTCATATTCATGAACTTCCCCTTCATGATCAATCGCTACTTCTGTTTCGCAGTACGGACACTTCAAAGCTTGTGATTTTATATCAAACACCATATTTCCCCCACAATTTTCACAGGTGAACACTTGGATATCTTCTTGCTTTTCTTCGCTCATTTTCTCACTCCCTATGGTAAAAAAGTTGTAGCTTAAAAAAACTACAACCGATTATGGCTTTTTAAACTTATTCTTTATTCGTTAAACCCTTTAAAGCTGCTAATTCATGATCAATAGTGGATGAACGATTTCCTTTTAAAGCAGCAAGTTCATCTTCGATAGATGAAGAGGTTTTCGTATCATATTTATTCATTAATGATTCAATATCGTCTTTAGGTACAGCATTTAAGTCGGCGATTGCATTTGCTTCATCTAACATTCGATTTGCTTTTTCTTCCATACGAGTAAAAGCCCCTAAGTTTGATTTTGAACTATTAAGTGAACTTCCAAGTTCATTAATACGTTGCTGCATATTAGCTGTCGCTACTTTTGCTTTAATACTATCACGACGAGCAGTTAGTTCGTTAACTTCACTTACCAGTTTATCGTGCATTTGACGCATTTTTAAAGTATTAGATGAAGCAAGCTGTACTTTTTGTTCAAGTGTGGATTGTTTTTCTGTGAGTGTTGCTTTTTTTGATAAGAAAAGGCGAGCATCGTCATCATTTCCCGCTTCAATGGCACGTTTAGCATAATCTAATAATTTAGCAATTTCTTTATTGCACTCATCCAATTCGCGTTTTGCACGAGCTTCTTCAGCCATAATAGATGCTGTTTCAGCTTTAACTTTTCCTAAGTCATCATTTAAGTTTCGTAAAATTTGATCAACCATTTTAGCAGGGTCTTCACATTTATCTAGAAGGGCATTAATATTCGCAGACATAATATCTGAAAAACGTTTTAAAATAGACACAAAACCACTCCTCGTTCTCATGATCAATAACAGTATATGAGTAAAAGAACGAAAATATTAGGAGAATTCTAATGAATGAATTTCACAAGAAAAAATGTGACTTTAACGGTATCATTTAGGTATAAAAAAATCTCCCCTCAAAGAGGGGAGGCTCTTATTTTATTCTACTTCTTGAACAGGTTGTCCAAGTGCTTCTAAAGCGGCTTGATAACCAGCCATATAACCTTCTTCAAATCCTTGGTCATAAAATTGATTGTTTTCTTCTTCTTGACCCACTTTATATTTTGCAGAAGTACTTAAGACATGGTTAGTGACCGTCACTTGTTGAATCGCAAATCGGTCGTCTTCATTTAAAGTATAATCAGATACCATTAATGTATTAGGGTCGATGTAAGTTGTCTCATGAGCGGTGTCATTGATTTTTACACGACTATATTCAGTAAAGTTTTGACCTTTTACAATGAAATTACCGTCTTCATCGTTATAAACTTCTGAAATCAAAACTTCATTAACCCCCATTTGCATTTTTGTTGGCTCATAAGGATTCACGCCACCATAGATATAGCGTTCACCGTATAGCATGTCATATTGTAATAACTTAAGATTATTTAAGTAATCAGGAGTATCTTTATATTGTTGATGATAGTTAATTAATGTTCCATGATGAATGACAAGTTGATTTAAGATATGAGCACCTAATTGGTAAGCCTCAATATCAGCATCTTGTTTTTCTAAGCCAAAGTTGTTCCAAATAACATATTCTGTTTCGAAGATGTCACCATTTGATAATTCAGCGTCTTCAATTCCTAATGTCGGCAAGTGATCCCCATACATAACAAGGATAATATCTTCATTTATTAATGATAGGGCTTGGATTAACTCGGCGATAAATTGATCCATTTCATAAATCTCATTTGTAAAGTATTCAAATGAGGTTAAGCGCTCGGTATCATCTAATCCGCTGACTGTGATTTTAGAGTGATTTTCAACTGGAGTCGTTGGATAATCACCATGACCTTGAACCGAAATCGTATAGATATAATCTTGACCTTCTGTTGATTTTAAAGCATCAACGATTGATTTTGTTAAGTATTTATCTTTCGCCCAACCAAGTGGGGTTGTTTCTTCAATGTTCATATATTCGATTGAAGTAAAGGTATCAAACCCTAACATTTTAAATACTTTTTGACGAGTATAGAAGGTTCCTTTGTTGTTATGAATGGCATGTGTTGAATAACCTAAATCCTTTAAGTCATAGTTAATACTTTCAGCCGTTGTTTTACGTAAGATTGTTTTATATGGATATTCTCCAGCACCGAAGAATTCTAGGTTCATTCCTGAGATGACTTCAAACTCTGTGTTTGCTGTTCCGGCTCCAACTGAAGGAACTTTTAAATAACCTGAAGAGAACTGTTCTTTTAATTTTCTGAAGTTTGGAACAGGATCTTCTGAGAATTCTAAGTCGATCATGTGTGTTGGATCAAAGAATGACTCTAATTGAAGCATGATAATATTTGGTGCTTGCTTTTGTGGCACCATACTATTGTCATTACTTGCAACTAAATTTGAATTATCTAATTTAGAAGAATCTTCAGAATTCATTAGCGTTTCCGCTAATTTTTCAATAGTTGCTTGTGTATAGTTTACCGGTCGTTTAATCCCTGTGTTTAATAACGTATTAGTAAAGCAATAAGGGAATCCGTAATCTAAATAAGCAAAAGCGATGTTTCCGAAATAATCAGAAATAATATTTGCTTTTAAGGCACCTTGTGTCAAAAGTACAAAACTAATGATTCCAGCAGCGAAAAGTGGAATGTTTTTTTTGTAGTTAACTTTATTTTTTGATCTTGGTGCTTTAAAGAACGCAATAATAACTCCAATAATCGCAAGAGCAATCCCTACCCCAATTAATCCAATTTGAAACTTAGAGAAGTATTTTTCTAAAATATCAAAGGTTGATGAAATTAATTTTAATTCGTTTGCCGTAAATGGAGTGACACGATTGTTTAAAACGATTCCGTTGGTAATTCCTCCTGCTAACCAAATAAGTGAAATAGTAGTGAAAACAAAGAATTTTCGACGGACCAATAAAATCAGTGAAAAGGTTAGTAAGATTAATAAGACATTATAAGTAAATACCACGGGTGAGTGGATTAAATAATTGAATGCAGCCACAATCGAGTGACGGCTAAAGATTTCAATTAGAAAGTTAATGACGAACGCCGAGGCGATACATAGAAAATAATAATTATATAAATACTTTTTTATAATTTCTTTCATATTAGACCCCCATAAATAAATACTCTATGAGTTTGAGTGGACTCAAAGAGGTGTTTTTAAAACAATTATTTCCATATCCAATCTTAAAGTAGTCCATCTGACATTTTAACAACGACCGACCATAAAATCAATTAGAAAATTTTAGGAGAAATGAGTACAAGTAATTATTATACAGATTGAAAATAAAAATTCATCTTCTATTTGTGGCTTTTTTAAATTCATACAAATGTTAAGAGTTAGGCAAAAAAATAAAGAACAATGTAACCGCTTCTTTTGGTGTTTTTATAAGTGGATGTCGTTTTTTGTTAATAAAATGTAAAATTTCTGTTAAGTTTTATATCTTAGCAAGTACAATAAAGATTCATTCTTGACTAAGTGTTCCCGATCGGATTGAAGTTATAATTTTTAAAATAGGTGTATTTATATTAAAGGTAATAACTAAATGATTTTTAAATCAAATTGGAACTTTATAAGTAAGGGGGGAAGAGCTGATAAAGTTAAATGAATCATCCCTTTAACGTTTAATGATAAGATAAAAGTAACAGAGATATAGAAGTAAGATTCTTAGAATCAATAGCCAACAGTATATTATGAAAAACTTAAATAAAGGGAACGTCTAATTTGATAGGTATTTTTTTATTTCGTGACCTCGTTATTGATCATGGAGGGACAGTATATGATAATTTATTCAAAAGGGAGAGGTGAAGTAGGAACTGAATAACTGAGGGAATTTTCTATCCTTATAATATGAGAAAATAAAGTTACTGATAAAAAATGTTAGTAACTAAAAAAAGTAGAGAATCATCTCTACTTTTTAAATTAAAGAGCCTTTGGTTTTAAACATTGAGTAATACGTGAAACCATTGTTTCTTTTTCTGAATCATTGCTTCCATTCCATAAGATTTCAAACATAACTCCTAATCCAGGAAGTGTTTTTTCTTCTCCAGATTCAATCGCATCAATAATCGTTTCACGGATTTCATCATAGTTTGAGTCATCTAAGTTTGCAATAACAGCTTTTCTTAAATCGAAGTTCATGATCATCACCTCATAAAAATTTCTTTCGTTATAGTTTTTCACCATTTTGGAAAACTATACATATTTTTATTATTTGAAATTTTTATAGATGAGCAACATATACTAGTGCAGTAGGTTAAGCTTAAGAGAGACGATTTGAGTGAACTGTTAGAGTAATCTTGAGCATCAGATAGGTCTATATAAATAAATATAGAAAAAACAAGAGAATTTATATCTAATTAAATTTATTTGGAAAGTTTGTAGAGTTATAGTAAAATAATATGGTGAAACCGTGTAAACATGCGGTGTTAAGAAAAGAAAGTAGGTCGAAGATATGGGGAATCGCTTTTTAAAGGGGGCAATGATTTTAAGTATTAGTATGTTTGCCACCAAATTCCTTGGAATTCTTTATGTGATCCCGTTTCAACAATTAGTTGGAACATCAGGGATGGCACTTTATAATTATGCATATACACCATATGCGTTATTTATTAGTTTATCAACTCTTGGAATTCCTGTTGGAATTGCGAAATTTGTCTCGAAATATAATGCAGCAGGAGAGTATGATACTGCTCGGAAAATGTTTAGATATGCGATTTGGTTTATGGTTGGATTAGGTTGTCTAGGATTTTTAACCATGTATAATCTAGCACCATGGTATGCACAAGTTGTTTTAGCTGGACAAAAAGAGTTAGCAAATTCAATTGAAGATGTAACAATGGCTATTCAAACGATTAGTTTTGCCTTGTTAATTATTCCGGTCATGGCTATATTTAGGGGATTCTTCCAAGGAAATCAAAATATGATTCCGACTTCAGTTTCTCAGTTTGTAGAGCAAGTCGTTCGTATTATTTTCATCTTAGCAGGATCTTACTATATTATAAATATTAAAGGTGGAAGTACAAAAGAAGCGGTTGGTTTTTCTGTCTTTTCGGCATTCCTAGCTGGAATTACTGCATTTTTAATTTTATATTATTATTGGATAAAAAATGTGAAGCATTATAATAAGCTTCTTCGAAAATCAGTTCCCCATGAACCGCGAAATTATGGGAATTTATTTACAGAATTAATTTCATATGCGATTCCGTTTGCTATTTTAGGATTGGCCACTAATTTGTTTCAAATCGTCGATCAAACAACGTATAATCACTATATGTTAGTCAGTGGATTAGATGGTGTTATTGTTGAGGATTCATATGGTATGTATGCAGGATCTTTATATAAGATTATTATGATTCCGGTCTCATTTGCTATTTCATTTGGACAGCCATTAATTCCAGAGTTAACACATCATTTAACAGCTGGGAATATGAAGTCTGTTCGTAAGAATTTAGTGTTAGCTATTCAGTTAACATGTTTCATTACGGTTCCAGCTGTTGTCGGAATGGCTTTGTTATCAGAGCCGATTTATATTATGTTCTTTAATTCGTCGACACCAGGTTATAATGCAATGGGTGGAGACATCTTTAGATTGGGATCATTATTAGGACTATTCATGGCATTATATAGTATTGTGACAGCTATTTTACAAGGAATTGGTAAGCAATGGTATGGGATTATCTTCTTAGGTGTTTCATTAGTTATTAAATATCTCGGAAATGTATTCTTAATTCCTATTTTCCAAACCGATGGAGCAACAATGGCAACGATGATCGCCTATACGTTCTGTATCACAATGAGTTTAATAGTGATTAAACGTGAAACAGGATTCAAAGTTTCACAATTACTTCGCCGATTAGTTGCAATCTTCGTCTTTACAGGAATCATGGCTTTATTCGTTATTGCTGTGAAGTTTATTCTTGATTTATTCATGGATTATAATGCACGTCATATGTTATCGTATATCTATGTAGCAATCGCGGGATTCATTGGAGTTCTAGCTTATTTTGGATTAGCTTGGTACTTCGATTTAATTACGGCTTTATTTGGAATGAAATTTTCACCAAAACAATTAAAAGAGCGCATACTTCGTCGTCGCTAGGTCATACTAAGCTCAAAAGATAGCTTAGTTTGAAGGTGATGGGATGAAGCGAGCATTAATCTATTTTACACTTGGACTTGGAGTGGCATATTTCCTCTTTGCAGGTGGTATTCGAACCAAAGTTCAATTAACGGATCAAGCACAACAAAATATTACAGTTTTAGCCTCCGCGGCTATGAGAGTCACTGATCACGTCAAATCATGGTTATCTGATTATGCAGAGGATACACAGCCCGTGATGAGCACATTAGAGCCACTTTCTCAAAAAGAATCATTAATTGATTATGATGCCGCTTTAAAAATCGTGTATGAAATTATTGAAGATCTTGATAAAATATTTACACCCGATCAAAAACAAGCGATTGAAAAAGAAGTCAATGAATTGTATAAACAAAATATTCTAAAGGAATACAGAGATCAAATTGGTCCAAGCTATTATGAATAAAAAACCGCTAATGATGGCGGTTTTTTATTATATCGTTGTTTCAGGGCGGAATCCGAGATAACTTTCAACTTTTCGAAGGCGAATATTAATGTTATCCACTTTGTTTTTAACGTCATAAATATCGATGTTTTGATTATTAATTGCTGAATAATTTGGATATGGATTGACAGAAGTTGCTAGCTGATTGCTAGGATAAGACTGAGGTGTTTGAATAGGAACGACAGGTGTTGATTGCAGTGTATCAGTAACTGATGTTGGTGGTGGGGGTGATAGCACAGCTGAATTTGTTGGCATCGTTGGAATATTTGGATTGGTTGAGCCGACTGCATTTGTAGGTGTTAGTGTAGGATTATTAGTCGGTGTCGATGGTGTCACATTTTGAATTTCTTTTTCGGCTTGTGCTCCCGCTCCAGATGCACTTGTTGGCACAGGATTTGGACGGAAGTATTGATTTGATAAGATATTTGTACCTGTTAAGTCTTCAAGAGATGGCGTTAAATCGGGGAGAGTCTGTTGAACAGGCTGAGAAAATGAGAAGTCATTGAATGAAAATTGCCCAGGAAATGAAGTGCTAGGAGACGGTTCAGCTCCGATATTAGAGTTGATGGTATCATTAATTAATGAAGGCATTTGAGGTTGGTTGAAGTTGTTATTATTGTTTGGAAGTTGGTTCGTATTAAGATTATTCATCATCGGTAGTTGATTGGTATTAAAATTATTATAAGGATTGGTATTCATCGGATTAGTCATTTGAGGCGTTTGCTGGAAGTTATTATTCATTATCGTGTATGGGTTCTGATTGTAACTATTATTCATCATTGGAAGTGGATTAGAATTGACGTTGTTGTTCATCATAGAATAAGGAGTATTAGTTGAATTGTTCATCATAGGAGTTTGGTTATAATTATTCTCCATCATTGGATAGGAGTTGGGGTTCAAACTGTTATTCATCATTGGCATTTGATTGGGATTAAGGTTATTATTCATCATTGGTAATTGATTAGGGATAAAGTTGTTGGCTGCCATGGGAACTTGATTTTGATTGAAACCGTTATTTATCATTGAATTAAATCCTCCTATTGGTGTGCCCATTCCATTTTGACCTTGAAATTGAGGGCCTGTACTATTATTAGGTCCCATCATTGGATTCAGGCCTGGTCCATTTTGAGGCATACCATTATATCCTTGAGGAGGGATTTTTGGATTATTTAAAAATTGATTTAAATAGAACTGCTCCATTTCCTCGACAGGCGATCTTGATTTTTGTTTTTTAAGTTTACCAAACATGGGCGAAGCCCTCCTTTCTATTGGTACTATATACTATGAAAGAATTCTCGATTGTGTTATGATATTTTTGTTTAAAAAAGTTTTAGATAAAATTGGAGGAACTAGCGTTGCGTTTAGATAAATTATTAGCTCATACTGGATATGGGACACGTACGGAAGTTAAAAAATTATTAAAATCAAAAGTGGTAAAAGTAGATGGTGTGATTGCTAAAGATGCGAAGCAAAAAGTTGATTTAAGTAAACAAGTTGTTACGGTGTTTGATGAAGTGGTTGAATATCGTGAATTTGTTTATTTAATGATGAATAAACCACAAAATTGTTTAAGTGCGACACGTGATCGTGATTATCGTACAGTGATTGATTTATTAGATGATTATTATTTAATGTTTGATGTGGCACCTGCTGGTCGTTTAGATCGTGATACAGAAGGCTTAGTGTTATTAACGAATGATGGAAAGTTAGCTCATGAAATCATTTCACCGAAAAAAGACGTATTTAAACGTTATGTTGCACATGTGACAGGTGAGTTAACAGACGTATCAATTAATCAGTTAGAAGCCGGTGTTGAAATTTTAGATGGAAACAATGATGCATTTATGACGAAGCCAGCGAAAGTCAAAGTTTTAGGACCAGTCGATAACCTAACAGCGGTAGAAATCTGTATTACAGAAGGGAAATTCCATCAAGTGAAGCGTATGTTTGCGAGCGTAGGATGTAAAGTGGTTTATCTAAAACGTTTAGCAATTGGAGGCTTAGAGCTAGATGAATCATTAGCGTTAGGTGAGTATCGTGAATTAACGGATAAAGAACTAGATTGTTTAAAAGCTGAGGCGACTCATTAAGAGAAAAAATCTAGCTAAGAGGATGAGGTGAGGTTAGAATGAGAATTGATTTGCATGTTCACACAACCATCTCAGATAGTTCATTAAGTACAAAAGAGATGTTATTACTGGCCAAAGAACGTGGATTAACACATGTGGCGATTACAAATCATGATACCGTTGTTGGATTAAAAGAAGCAATGGAGTTTGGGAAAGCGATTGGCGTTGAAGTGATTCCAGGAATTGAGATTAGTGCATATGATTTTAAGCGTCAGAAAAAAACTCATATTTTAGGTTATCATTTTAATTTAGAAGCCCCACATATTAAAGCCTTAGTTGATCCTATTAACGCTCGTCGAGATGCTAATACAAAGTGGCAAGTGGAACAATTGATTAAGGCTGGATATAACTTAACGATGGATGAGGTCGCTCAAAAAGCGAAAGATTCGACGGCGTGGTACAAGCAACATATTTTTGATGTCTTAACGAGTAAGGGATATCATCGCCAAGAGTTGAAACCACTATTTCAAAAAGGTGGGATTTGTGATCGTGTGATTACATACGTTAATGCCGAAGAGGCAGTAAAAGCCATTAAAGCAGATGGTGGAGTGGCCGTTATGGCACATCCTGGACAATCCAAAACGTATGATTTAATTCCGGATTTAGTGGCTGTCGGATTGGATGGCATCGAAAAATATCACCCAGATCACGATGAGCATGATTATGAGATGATTGATCAATTAACGAAGAAGTATCAATTAATTCAGACAACAGGATCAGATTTTCATCATACGTATGGACCAAACCGTCCGTTTGGTCAGCTAGTGATGGAGACTTTACCGTTTAAATAAACCTAAAAGCCACCTTACCTAAGGTGGTCTTCTTTATGTTTAAAGGCTTGCTAGACCAAGGAACGTTCACAATTTGAAAAAGTTATGATACAATAGCAGTCGTGTAAAAAAATCAAAATTTAGTAAAATTCGTCGATAATTTCGACTTAGACATATGAGAAAGGCAACGGTGATAGTATGCGTTTAAGAAAAGTAAAAGGTGCCGCTGAGACAATTGCAGCTCATCCGGAAATCGTTATTCCAAATGGAGAAGCCTTAAAAGGAAACTGGCAATCAGTCTTTGAAAAAGATCAACCTTTATATATTGAAGTTGGAATGGGAAAAGGGCAATTCGTTATTGGAATGGCACAAAAAAATCCCCATTTAAACTTCATCGGGATTGAAAAATTTGACTCTGTTATGGTTCGTGCATTAGAAAAAGTACTTGAAGCAGGAGAACTTCCAAATTTAAAGCTATTAAAAATTGATGCAGAAGATTTAACTAATATTTTTGAAGAAAATGAAGTGGAAGGTGTTTACTTAAACTTCTCAGATCCATGGCCGAAACCACGTCATGCGAAACGTCGTTTAACACATGAAAACTTTTTAAAGTTATATGAACATATTACCATTCCAGAAGGATATCTTCGATTCAAAACAGATAATCGTTTATTGTTTGAATATTCATTAGTCAGTGTAACAGAGTATGGAATGGGGTTAAGAGATGTAGCGTTAGATTTACATCAACGTGAAGATTTAGATTGGAATGTTATGACAGAGTATGAGCAAAAGTTCAGTGCTAAAGGGCAACCAATTTATCGTTTAGAAGCTCAATTCAAAGCAAAAGCTTAATCAAAAAAGGGGAATGATTTATGAAGGTAATTGTTGGTTCAACGAATCAAGTAAAAGTGACTGCTGTTAAAGAAGTTTTAGAACCAATAGGACAAGAGGTCATGGGAACTAATGTTCCTAGTGGTGTCTCTAATCAACCTTTTAGTGACGCAGAAACAGTCGCTGGAGCGAGTAATCGAGCAGAAGCTTGTTTAAATTTTGGTCAGATTGGGATCGGATTAGAAGCTGGTGTGGAGTATTTAAATGAACAGTTATATCTTGTTAATTGGGGTGTATTAAAAACTCAAGACGGTCAGACCTTTTATGCAGGTGGGACACGTCTACCATTGCCTACTGAGTTAATTGCTCCTCTTGAAGCGGGAGCCGAACTTGGCGATGTGATCGATGGTTATTCAAAACGTCAAAATGTCCGTTCAAACGAAGGTGCAATTGGAATTTTGACAGCAGACTTCTTTAATCGCAAAGACAATTTTAGTCATATTGTTCGCTTATTATGGGGACAATACACATATGCTCAGCAGTGCTGTCGAAAATAAAAATTTGGTTAGAATCGTCTCCTATGATATAATATGATTGTATCATGCTATAAGGGGGCGATTTTTTGTCGAAACAGAAGAGAGATATGACAGTGAATACAACAGAAGAAACGAAAACGACATCAAACCAAATAAAGCAACAATTTATTAACTTAACGAAATCATCAAAACGTAAATTACAAGCATTAAATTTGAAAAATAAATTGAAAATTCATGCGATTAAACATAAATTGACTCAAACGAAAATGGAACCATCAACCTATGAAGCACCAATGATGATGGAAGCTAAACCTTCTCAATTACGATTCCTAAATCGTGCGACAACGATTTTTAGTGGAGTGGTCATCGTTGGATTAAGTGCTGGGTTACTTTATATGGCTAGACCAGTTGTGACAGCAGACACGTTTCATGCTAAGATGGACGATAGCATCGAAGCAGCCTTTGCATATCAAGGAAGTGAAGTCAATATAAAAAATGGAACAGTTGCCTATCATATTCCACGACAATTCCAATATAAATGGTCCATTGGAGTAAATGATATTATCAAGTATAAAAGTAATGAGGTTATTATGCATTATAATAATCAATATAATGTCATTGGACAAGATACCGATACCTATTATTTACTTCGTGATGAAAATAAAGCAGCAGGTGAAGAAGTTTTTTATAAGAACTTTAATATTGATGGACAAAATGGCTTTGTTCAGTTAGTGCAAATGCCTGAGAAATATTTATTAACCGTCTTTGTTGATGGAGCAAAGCTATCAGCCATCATAGACTATGAAGAAGCACCGTATTTAGCTTATAATATGTTAGTTGTTGGACGTACGGTTGAGTCATATGAACCATTAACAACAGAAACGCAAGTGGCTGCAAAAGGAGCTTTACGCTCTACTGACGAGTCTTCAAATTCAGAAGCGGCTGAAGCTGCCGTGACAAGTGTAAAAGATACATCAGCTGGTGTAGCAGCACAATCAGATGAAGAAACGACTGAGTCCACAGATTCAGATGGGGTTGTTGATGGAGAATTGTCAACGATGGAAAATGAACAAGTGATTCAATTTGATTTCAGTAGTGATAAGCGTAGTGAAGTTTCACAAGCTGAAAGTGAAGAATAAATCAAGGGAGGTTTTTTAACGTGAACGAAATTACAAGTGTTGAACAATATCATGAAGTGATTATGAATGAAAATGCGATTATTTTATTTACAGCTAATTGGTGTCCAGATTGTATGGTCATTAAACCATTCATGCCAAGTATCGTAGAAAAGTATAATCAGTATAATTTTTATACGATTAACCGTGATCAGTTGATGGATTTATGTGTTGAGTTAGAGATTTTCGGAATTCCAAGTTTTGTTGCTTTTAAAGGTGGACAAGAAGTTGGGCGCTTCGTTAATAAAGAACGTAAAACACGTCAACAAATTGAAGAATTCATTGAATCATTAGCGTAATGAGAGATAAGGAAAAATCGCCATGAAAATCGTGGCGATTTTTTTTAACCTTCTTGTGAAAGAAGAACCTTTTCATGTATAATTAAGAGTAAACATTTGGGTAATTTAGGGTGTGACAGTATGAAAAAACGTAAAATTTTTGATATTGAGAAAGTAGGCTTTGGGGATGAAGTGACAGTTTCACCAGCACCAAAGCCAATCTCAAAAAATGAATCAAAGGTAATGATTCAATCTACCGTAAAACCTATTGTAAAATCGGTAGTCGATCGTCCTCAGGCTATTTTAAGTCCAGAGGTGAACGTGAAAAAAGAAAGACATATTTCAACTAGTACTCAACCTAATTCGTCTCGAATGAATACTTCTTCATCATCCAAAGCTTCAGGTTATAAACCTGTTGAATTCGTGTCACCGATTAGTGGACGTCGTATTCATCAACCAAAGACGGTACACTTAGCACACGGTCAATATCAACTTTCAACAGCATCTATGGTTGAAGAAAACAAAGATAAGCCTTTGGTTGAAGAGGTACAAATTGAGACTCATCTAAGGGATGAGGGAAGTGAAGTTGTCTCAGTTCTCAATGATGAATTACATGAGCTTTTCGAATCTGAAGACGAAGCTCAAGTTTGTCCCAGTTTTACAACTGCGAACGATGCTATTGAACTGGAAAAAGACGAAACAACAATTGATCGACCATTATCAGATGAAACAGAAGATATCATCGTTGTAAATAATGAGAAAGAGATTGTTGAAGAAGTGCCAATGGAAGATGTGGATGCACCAGTCACTCATGAAATAAAAGATGGTTTATTGAGTGATATCGCTAGTGAAGTTAAAGAGTTAGCTGAAACCATCGTTGAAACCATTAATAAAGCACAAGGTGTGTTAGACGTTTCAGAACGAGACGAAGTAGATGAGGTGACTCCACTAACTGAAGAAGCTATCGATGAGATGAAAGAAGAAATCACATCGTTAGAAGAAATCACAGAAGAAGTTATCATTGAATCTGAGGAGGGAACTATCGCCTCAGAAGTGAATGACGATGAAGCATTAGAAAAAGTAGCAGAAGTAGTTGCTGTTGAATCTGACGACGAAATCATAGGTTCAGAAGCGAATGAAGATGAAGTGTTAGTCGAAGAGAGCGACGGCGAGATTGCTAAATCTGTGGCATCCATAGCTCAATCTTCTCAAGAGTTAGAGTTAGATGATGTTTTATCTTTATTAAATGAGGAAGAAAAAGCACCTTCGATTTTTGAGGCGTTGTTATCTGAAGATGAAGCTCATCAGGAACAAGTAAGTGATTTAGGAATTGATGATGTCTTAACTCTTCTACAAGAAGAGGAAAAACAAACCTCACTGCTTGATCAAATTTTGAATCATTCTCAAGAGCAAGCCTCTCTTGAAGAGACATTAAGTGATGAAATAGAAGATGAGATGTTCACGGAAGAGGATGAATCCGAATTCTTTGATGATGAAAACTTCTGTGATGAAGTGTTAGAACAAGTTCGAATAGAAGAAGAGGAAGTTGAAGCGATTTATTATGAAACACCACCTTTATCATTATTAAAAGAGCCAACTCATTCAGAAACAATGGATGAAGAGTGGATTGTTAATAAAATGGAAATTTTAGAACAGACATTCCTTGATTTTGGAGTGAAAGTTCGATTAACAGGAGAGTATACCCAAGGTCCAACGGTTACTCAAATTGAAATTCAGCCTGAATCTGGAACGAAGCTAAATAAAATAACAGGCCTTTCAGATGATTTAAAATTAAGTCTATCAGTTGAGGAATTACGTATTGAACCTATTCCAGGAAAAAATACCATTGGTGTAGAAATACCGAATCCTAAACGTAAGATGGTCTTTCTAAAGGAAATCTTATCAAAACCTGAGTTTATCTTACATGAAAGTCCGCTTTGTATTGGTCTGGGTCAAGATGTATCTGGACAACCTGTTTATGCGGATATCTCAACGATGCCTCATGGACTCATTGCAGGGCAAACCGGATCAGGGAAAAGTGTCTGCATCAATACACTATTAGTCAGTATGCTATATAAAGCAAGTCCAGAAGATGTTCGCGTGATGCTAGTTGATCCAAAACGTGTCGAATTAGCACCGTATAACGCTATTCCTCATTTAATTACGCCTGTGATTTGTGATGAACGCAAAGCAGCTCAAGGTTTAAAGTGGGCCGTTGATGAGATGGAGCGTCGTTATGAACTATTTGCCACAAATGGAGTACGAGACATTAAATCATTTAATGAAAGACGACACGAATTTGAAATGAGTTATGCGAAGCTTCCATATATTTTAATTGTTATTGATGAGTTGGCAGACCTGATGATGGTATCAGCACAAGAAGTCGAAGACTGTATTATGCGAATTACGCAAAAGGCACGTGCGGCGGGAATTCATTTAATTGTTGCGACGCAACGTCCAACGGTAGATGTGATTACCGGAACGATTAAATCCAATATTCCAAGCCGAATTGCTTTTGCAGTTGCTCAAGCAAATGATTCACGTGTCATTTTAGATGAAACTGGGGCACAAAATCTTCTTGGTCAAGGTGACATGCTTTGGTCTTCAAGTGGCTCAAAAGTGAAACGTGTTCAAGGTGCTTATATTTCAAGTGATGAAATTGATGCGATCGTTGCTTGTGTGAAACAACAAGGGAAACCAAAGTATTTAATTTCAGATGAAGTGTTCCAAAAGGGAAGCTCAAGTATCCAATCGGATACGGATCCTTTATTGTATGATGCCATGAATTTTATTTTTGATCGTGGTCATGCAACAGTATCTTCCCTTCAAACACGATTACGCATTGGTTTCAATCGTGCAGCTCGTATTATTGATACATTAGAAATGAACGGCTGGATTGGTGAACCACAAGGTGCACAAAAACAACGCGAAATTAAGATTTCTCGTGAAGAATTTGAAGCCATGAAAGATCAAACACGATTTTAATAGTTAAATGCCTTTAAAAGAAACCGCCTTTTGTGTCTGATAATGACTCAAAGGCGGTTTCCAAATAGGCGATAAATGATATAATAGTAAAGAAATAATCTTTAGTACGAGATAGGAGACGGTTTAGAATGAGTGAAAAATATCATCTCATTGGAATAAAAGGTTCAGGAATGAGTGCATTGGCACATATTTTATATGATATGGGGCATGAAGTTCAAGGTTCAGATATTGAGGAAACTTTATTTACCCAAATCGGATTAGAAGCTAAAGGAATGACTTTATATCCATTTGGAAAATCTAATATTGAACCTGATATGACAGTAATTATTGGAAATGCCTTTAAAGATGATCACGTTGAGGTGATTCAGGCAAAACAAACAGGTGCAAAATGTGTTCGCTATCATGAATTTTTAGGAAGTTTAGCAGGTGGATTTACTTCAATCGCTATCTCAGGAACACATGGAAAAACAACAACAACAGGATTATTATCTCATGTTTTACGTTTAAATCATCCGACGTCATATTTAATCGGTGATGGAACAGGTAAAGGTGTCGAAAATAGTGAATATTTCGTATTCGAAGCCTGTGAATATCAACGTCATTTCTTAGCGTATCATCCTGATTATGCGATTATCACAAATATTGAACATGATCATCCAGATTACTTCAAAGATATTGATGATGTCTTAGATGCTTTCAATACGTTTGTGAGTCAGTGTAAAAAAATGGTGATTGCTTGTGGAGATGATCCAGAAGTTAAAAAGTTAAAAGCTTCAACTAAAATCATGACCTATGGTTTTGAGACTTCAAATCAAGTGATTGCTACAAATGTGTTAAAAAATTCAGAAGGAACAACGTTTGATGTTTTAATTAATGGAGAGTTCTATCATACATTTGTAACACCATTCTTTGGAGATCATATGATTTTAAATAGCTTAGCTGTTATTACTGTTTGCTATCTAGAAGGATTAAATCCATCAATCGTTGAAAAAGATTTACGATTATTTGAAGGGGTAAAACGACGTTTTGCTCAAAAAGCTCATCACGACCAAGTCATCATTGATGATTATGCGCACCATCCAACTGAAATTTCAGTGACATTGAAAGCGGTTCGTCAAAAATACCCAGATCGTGAATTAGTAGCCGTTTTCCAACCGCATACGTTCACTCGTACAGCAGCTTTTATCAATGAGTTTGCTGAAAGTTTAAACTTAGCAGATCATATTTATTTAACAGAAATTTTTGGTTCAGCTCGTGAATCAAATGGAACCGTTGATATTCAAACGTTAATTGATAAATGTCATAGTGGACATTTAATTACGAAGGAAACGGTGAATCAGTTACATCAATATCCAACAGCTGTCGTTGTTTTTATGGGAGCTGGGGATATTAAAAAATATGAAGATGCTTATACACGCTTACCTTGGAACACAGAAGCTTAGGATGAAGGTTGAAAGGATAGGGAAAGATGCTTATATTAACAAATGGTATAACATTAACATTTACATTATCGGATTTATTAATTCTAACAGCAATTGCATGTTTAATCGTTTTAACGATTTATTTAGTCTTCACCTTAAAATCATTGATTCGTTTATTAAATGAGTCAGCGACATTAGTGAATGAGAGTTCAAAAATTGTTGAAGATGTTCAAGAAAAAACAAAAGCAGTAGAAGACTATGTCACACAAGCCGTATCAAATGGTCAAGGGATTTTTAAAGCCATTTCTTTAGTCAATCGTGTACGACAATAAATGAGGTATAATTTATTTTGACGTCTCATAGAATACGTTGAAATGGGTAACATATATTTTGTAGGAAGAAAGGTGGTTTTTTTATGAAAAAAAGAAATGTATTTGTTTTAGGTGCTTTTCTTGGAGCTGCAGCAGTTGCATTATTAACACCAAAATCAGGTAAAGAAATGCAAAAAGAATTATTGCAAAAAGTAGATGACGTTCAAACAAAAATTAAAGATTTAGAAGTTGAAGATGTAAAAGAGGCCTTTGTTGCTAAATTAGATGAAATCAAAGAGGTAGTTAATAACTTCGACTGGGAATCATCTAAAGCTGATCTTGAAGTAAAGGTCAACGATGTGAAAGCAAAATTAAATGAGATGGTTCAACGTTTAGATGAAGCGAAAGAAACATTAAAAGATCAAGCAGAATTAGTTCAAGATGATTTAGAGGAAAACTTTACAATTGTTATTGATGCCGTAAAAGATAATGCAAAAGATCTTGTAGATGGTGTTAAAACCGTTGTTTCAAGCGTTTCTGATGATGCTAAAGTTGTTTCGTCAAGTGTAGCAGAAGAAGTTAAAAATGTAGCAACTGATGTTGTTGATATTGCAACAAAAACAGAAGAAAATCAAGGTGAATAATTAAAAAAGGTTGTATTCTAAATGACAAGAGGTCATGAAGATACAACCTTTTTATATAATTAATTGTTATTTGGATATTTTGTAGTTGCAGACCATTTGGAGTTATAAAAGGATTTTTTAGAATTTCTCTGGAATTGTAGGTTTTAGAACAATAGTTAGCGGAATAGTGTGTATTTAAAGCCTCAAAACAATTAAATAATCCTAAAATTCGAGCTGGCTTAATGAAGATTTCACTATTGCATGATTAACGATAGGACTACAGTTTATCTTTCATCTTATCGGTTGGGTATTAAGTTTTTGTATGATGGTACGTATTATATTATAGTAGGTCTACGACTGATAATAGGTATACTCATCTTAGGGATTGTTGCTAAGGTTTTCTCGATAGCAGCGGGAGTTTTATTTTTACATTGATCGCTAGGTTATATTGCGCTAATTAAAAAGGATTATTTCGTCAGTTTAATAAAAAAAGAGCTGTATCTTTTTAGATACAACTCTTTTTTCGAAGTCCAAACGATTGAGTTAGTAACAATAACAAATCGTGTAAGTGGTTAATAGATATTGAGGGATCAGACTAACTTTACACGGCTTAATAAGTGGCGCTAATTCATACGCGAATGTTACCACTTCTTTCATTGATGGATGATAATGAATGAAGTCCTCAATGTCTGGATCATAGATTCCCCACGCTTCATGGGAATAGCTATACTGAATGTATAATTCTTTCATTATATCCCTCACTTTCAAGGAGAACATTTCTTGTAAGAGGTAGATTAATTATATAACAGGCAGAAAGTTTATTTTGTCGTTTTTACCAAAAGTTTTTAAAAGTTTATGAAGTCTCATAGAGCTCTGATAAGATATGAATTGCTTCCTTATATTTGTGCCGCGCTTGGCAAATCTGAAATAAACTTTTTGAAAAAAGTTCTAATCCTAGACGGTCGTGTTGTTTTTTTGCAAAAGGAATTGCTTCTTTAATTAGAAAAATTCGTAATACATCAGAATTAGGATGATGGACTAAGTAGTAATAAAATTGACACTTTAGATAATTTTGACGATTAAAATCCACTTCTTTTTGCTGAAGTTGAGTTAAGAATCGCTTTAATTTAGGTGTCTGTGAAGAATGATAATAAAGTTTGATGAGTGATAAAATCGTTTCAGATGGGACATGATGCTCAAGTAGGGCTTGCAAGTACATTTTTTCAGCTGAAATATAGTCCTCGATAGCAACATAATAATCGCCATAGCAGTTAAATAAAGTCGCACGCTGATGATAGGGGTCTGAGTGATTAAGTTTAGTACATAAACGTTCAAGAAGAGAATTAGCTTTTGGTAAAAGTCCTGTTTTGGTATACTCATAGCAGAGTAATAGCTCGCAGTCGATTGTATATTTTAGGGAGTAATATTTATTAAATTTAGATAATGCTTCAACGGCAAGATGACCTGCTTTGAAGGAGTCATTAGATAAAGAATAATACTCAGCTAATGATAGAAGTAATAGTGGATCTGAGAGAGTGATCGTATTAGCTATTTCGTAAGAGAGATGATAGTAATTTTTAGCTAAGAGTCCTTCATTGAATGCCATATAGTAACGGCCTAAAAAAAGATAATAAAACTGAAGTTCTTCGAGTGACATATATGTCATCATTTTCTGTAATATTAATGTTTGCTTTTGGGCTTGTACATAGTCTTTATTTAGTACTGAAGATGCAAACTTAATTAAGCGTGCTTGATAATGAAAGGAAGTGTTTAAATTCAGCTGGTGTAGTGCTATCAAATCATGTTGATAAAGCTTAACTCGAATGGGTGCTAACCAATCAGTTAGCTGTAAACTAGGAACCTCAATGATGTTTAGTTTTTCATAAAGTTTAGATAGAAGTAAGGGGGTCGCTTTATGATTACCAGTTTCAATTTTTGAAAGGGTAGACGTATTACAAATATGTTCAGCGAGTTCACTTAAGGTTAAGTTAAGGTGAAGTCGTTTATCCCTAATAATGGCCCCGGGATGAAGCGGGGGAGAAAAAGAGAGTCGTGAATAGGTCAGGTTTTTCGCATACTCGTATTGTTTCATAGTCCACCTCTTTAACTTTTCGCTCTGTTAGACCATTTTATTGACGCTCGAAAACGTTAATAATATTAGTTTTAAAATTCTATTGAGTTAGACAAAGATAAAAATGTATGATCAGTAATCTTTTATGTCAATATTTTCTTTTAACAGAGCTTAACTTTTTAGGTTACGTCACCATGTTATCAAAAGAATTATTATTGTTATATGGATAATGATGATATTCATATGGACAAAAAATAGAAAAGGAGCATCATCCGTAGATTGTGCTCCTTTTTAAATTATTTTAATGCTTTTAATACTTTATTAGCAAGTCCTAAATAAGCAATTCCAATTTCCTCTTCTGGTGAGAAGATTGAATGCGATAATTCATTTTGTGGTTGTCCGATTGGTAAAGAGGCTAATAAGTCAACTTCTAATTGAGAAGCAACTAAATCTCCACCGCCTGAACCAAAGATAGCATCATGAGCTCCGCTCACTGGATTGATGTAGTAAGACATGTTTTCAACAACTCCTAAGATATTATGTTTTAATGTCTTAGCCATGTATCCTGATTTAACAGCGATGTGTGAAGCTGTTGGATGAGGTGTTGTGACGACGATGACATGAGCTTCCGGAATTAATTTTTGAATGTCGATGGCAACATCTCCTGTTCCTGGAGGTAAGTCGATTAACATAAAGTCTAAGTTTTCATCCCATGCCACATCGTTGAAGAAATGATTTAACATACGGTTAAGCATTGGACCACGCCACATTAAAGGTTGATCATCTTCTAAGAAGAATTCTGTTGAGATAACTGGAATATTGAAGGCTACTGGTGGATAAATTTTGTTATTTTCCGCCATTTGGAATCCTTCTTTTTTCATTTCAAAGATATGTGGAATACTTGGTCCATAAATATCGGCATCAATAATTCCCACTTTCTTTCCTAAGCGGGCTAAGGCAACCGCTAAGTTAGCTGTAACTGTTGATTTTCCAACCCCACCTTTACCAGACGTCACGGCAATATAAACAGTTTTCTTTTGGTTATCTGATTCCTCTTTTTCATGAGGAAGCTCTTCAAATTGAACTTTGATCCCACGGAATTTATGGTCGATTTTAATTAACTTCGCTAATTGACGAGATAATGTTTTTTCTTCTGGTCCTTTTGTTAATCCAATCGCAATAATCGCTGTCACAATTGAATCTTCTTCGTCAACAACTAAGTGGCGAAGGCTATTTTGTTCACCTAATGTTTTATTTGTGCTAGGATCAACTAACTGTTCAATCTCATGTTTAATTTGCTCTTTTAAACTCATAAATTAAATCTCCTTTACTATATAGAAATAGATGAATGGCATCTATTTATTGTATCAAACTTAAACTTATCAAACGTCTATATAAGAACGAATGATTATGTGCTCATTATACACCAAAAATGAAGGAATGCGGTAATTAACGCTCAAAATGTAGTGGGAAATTTGAAAATTCCGCGATATTTAAATTTGTACAATGAGGTTCGGGTAAAATAGAGCTATAAGCGGCTGTGACACTTTGTTCATGTTTTAGCATTGGATGTCCTTTTGAATCGAATTTACTATAAATAGGAACATTGATGTCTTTTTTAATGGACTTTAAATATTGCTTTCCAGTTGGGGTCGCCCCTAGTAATCGAACGTAAGGTGCTCCGGTTGCTAGTTGTAAATCATGAATCCATTCTTTTGTAGTGTGCGTCAAAATGTTGGCGCAAATGCGCTGAATACGCGTACGCGTGTAGCGTTTTGTCTTCACTGCATCCATAAATTCCTCGAATGACGAACTCTTCATCATCGCCGAATACAAACGATTTTCAATTCCTTCTTCGACATCGTGAATCTCAACTAGATGTTTTGGTGTTAACGTCAATATTTTTTGTTTGAGAAAAGGGAAGTAGGTTTCCCACGTATGATAGGTGTTTGTTTGACGATAATGTTCATCTAAAATATCTTGCACTTTTTTTGGTACAAAGGTACTAAAATCGGCACGTTGTTCACGCAGATTTCGGATTGAGGTCGCACTTGAAATTTTATCATGGGTTGGGGCTTGATCACGATAGTCACTATGAATGCGTGTTAAGGTTCCAACTTTGATTGGACTTTGTAATTCATTCACCGCACGAATATAATAAAGTCCTAATGTATTATTAGGCGAAGTTCCAAGTTCTTTCGTAAAATTGAATTCTTCTAATGCTTTAGCATTCGCTTTTGGTAAACTTAGACCGGTTTGTACCCATTTACGAACAGCCTTTTGGAAATCAATTCCACTAGTGATCGACTCTAATTGGATTAATTCGTCAATATTTCCACTTTCGCTACCAAAAATTAATTCATTTACGTGTAAATGTGTTAAAATAGAAACGGCTCCTTTAGCAAATAAGTCGGCATGTTGGCAACTATAGGCATAAGGTAGTTCGATTACTAAATCGGCTCCATTTGCAAGTGCCATTTTTGTACGTTCCCATTTGTTAAGGATCGTTGGTTCTCCACGTTGAGTAAAATGTCCACTCATAACGACAATTAAGACATCAGCATTTGATTGCTCAATGCTTTTTGTGAGATGATATAAATGGCCATTATGAAATGGATTATACTCAACTATTAAACCTGTTGCTTTCATCGTATCACCTTCCTAAATTCTATTATATCAAAGATGCATTGATATTAATATGAAGGTTGGTTATATTAAAGAAAGAGTCAGTTGTGAACCAAAAGATAAAATTAATAAGATTACACATCTTTTTGTTGAATATTATCAACTGACTTGTTGACAATGAAATAAAAAGTATGTATAATGTAGTCTGTTGCAATTAGAGGTGATTGTGATGAAATGGGCTATTGCTCAACTTATAAAACAAGGTTCCAAAGTTTTTGAAATTGACGAATTAGTTGATTTCTCAGACATTGTGAACGCACATGATGAAATTCGTAAATTGTCAAAAGTTAAAGTGACAGGAACAGGACAACTTCAAGGCAAAAAGGTAGTGTTTAATCTTCATATCGAAGGAACAATGACATTAGCTTGTGCCTTAACACTTGATGATGTAGAATACCCATTTGATTACGATTCCGTTGAAGTCTTCGTATTAGATGCGGATCTATATGAAGAAGGTGAAGATGAGTATCTTGTAACTGGAACAACGATTGAACTTGCACCGGTTATTTGGCAAAATATTTTGCTTCAAAAACCTTTACGTGTCGTAAAAGAAGGTGCTTACGAAGAAATGAAGAAAAAAGGAATCGAATTTGAAACAGAAGAAGATTTGCACGAATCAGAAGCTGAACCAAAAGTCGATCCACGATTAGCGGTTTTATCAAAATTGCTAAATGATACTCAAGATAACTAGGAGGTGTCAAAATGGCTGTACCACAAAGAAGAACATCTAAAACTGCAAAGCGTAAACGTCGTACTCACTTCAAATTAGAAGTACCAGGTATGGTAGCTTGCCCACAATGTGGAGAAATGAAATTATCTCACCGTGTATGCGGAACTTGCGGAACTTACAAAGGACGCGAAGTAGTTAAAACTGAAGAATAATACTTTGTTAATGGGCCCATTAATAAAGGTTAGCTAGCCAGAGCAGAAATGCTCTGGCTTTTGTTAGATTTACTAGCAATCTTAGATTGCTTAGTAAATCTATACATCGGTAGAGATGCGTTCTACCGATGTTATCAACTAGCGAAAGGTGAGGTATAAACCGAACCAATATTTGAATAATCAATCACGATTAAATGGACGACGAGAGTCGTTCTTTTTTAATGCCTAATTTTCTTCGAAAATTTTAGGCGAACTATGGGTTCCCTGCGCTACATAGTGAGAGAAACGAACTCGTAGCTATCTTCCGCTGGTAGGGTGATTTCCTTGTTGGTGGATTGCTACCTAATTAAATGAGAAGCTTTAGTACAACTATCCATCGTTGGAGATATGTTCCGTCGGGGTTATCCTTACCTATATAGTTGAGACGCAAGTCGAAACCATGTTTTGAAAATGAGTTTAAATTAGGAGTATGAAATTAATTTCTTTCATCTATGCACTAGCGTTTTTACCGCTTTAGTGCAACTATACTCGGATGGAGATGTGTTCCGTCGCAGTTATCCTTAATTTGTTGGGGAGGTGTAAACCGAACCGATATTTGAATAATTAATCATGATTAAATGGACGACGAGAGTCGTTCTTTTTTTATGCCCAATTTTATTTAGAAATTTTTGAGTGAATTATACAGTCCTTATCCTACAAAGTAGGTATCCTTCGCTAATAAGGAAAACTCCACTACTAGGGTAAAATCTATGTTCAAGAAGTATGTGATTTAATTAGATATGTATGCTAAAACATTACTTTAAGACATTGATTATATATTTAAGAGAGTGGGATAGTTGTTCTCCTTTTAATTTTTAGGAAAAGAATTTTCATACCATATTATAGAAATTTTCACTTTACATGTTTGAGGTTTAATGTTAGAATTCACATCATCATTAGACAGAAAGTGTAGTGACTTATAGACGAGTAGTTACTGCAATTTAAGGGGAGATTATGATGTTTAGGAAATTGAATGAAAATGATTACACAAAGACGATGGATTTTTTAGGTAAAGATCCTGGGCTTAATTTATTTCAGATTGGTGATATTGAAAACTATGGATTTGATTCGGAGATTCAAACCGTTTGGGGAAGTTTTAATGAAAATGAGGAATTAACGGGAGTCTTATTACGTTATCGAGACAATTATATTCCTTATTTTAAAGATGAAGAGCTATTTGTTTCAAAGTTTAGAGAAGTTATTCAAAACGATGAGCGAGCTAACATTATATCTGGTGAAGCACAGATGGTAAGTCCGTTTAAATCTTGCTTTGAACGATATCATGAGAGAGAGATGTATTTTTGTGAATTAAAGGATAATCTATCCTTAAAAACAGGGCAAGTAACTATTAAATTGGCAACACCTGATGATGCCGAGCGTATCTTTGATTTATTATTGATGATTGAGGAGTTTGATACTTTAAATCGAAATTCTGCTGATCATGTGCGTCAAAAGCTTGAAGATCAATCAGGACGCATTTATTTTATTGAGAATGAGAAAAAAGAAGTGATTTGTACTGCTCAAACAGCAGCTGAAAACTCTAAATCTGCGATGGTAGTTAGTGTTGCGACACGTAAAGATTATCGACGTCAAGGATTAATGACGCAAGTGTTATCTAAATTATGTCAAGATTTATTAAATGAACAGAAGACACTTTGTTTGTTTTATGATAACCCTGAAGCCGGAGCCGTTTATCATAAATTAGGGTTTAAAACGATAGGAAAGTGGAAGATGATTGTTCGCCAGCCATAAGATGATTTCGTAAATTTTAACAGTTGTCTATGTTTTAGGTGGCTATTTGCTCACCTGAGTCCGATGTATTTATTTTTAGTCTTTTAGAGGAAAAGGTTGTTATGAGTTATTCGTCTATTTGGAGAGAACAAGTTGTTTAAAAATGAGTTTCAATTATTTTGACTATTGCTAGGTGTTTAAAGAGGTGATAAGGTGGCCACACATAAATTTGGAATAATGCAAAATGAGCCTATAAATAACGAACGATTTGATGAATATGAACCAAATAAATATCATTGTATTGCAATTGATGATAATTTTATTGAGCCTATTTTAATCGATTTACAAAATGTCTGCTGTTATTGGCATACTCGTCAAGTTCCAGGTAGAGGGATTGCATACCACGGGATTACACTTATACCTCCTCAGTCCATCGATCGGTTAATACAGATTTTATCGTTACAAGATAAATTAGAATATACTCATTTGATTTCTTTAGCTAACCAAGCAAAACAAGAAAATAAATATCTGATTCATTTTGGAATCTAAAATTTGATTTATAGAGAACAAGAGGGAATAAAGGTTCTATAATAGTTGGTGTTGTTGTATAAGCAATGCCTAAGCAAGCGTGTATCGCTCATAATAAAAATTTTTCTTTATCTGTAAGAAAAAGGTATTAGAATTCAGTGATGATGAAGGCATTAGTCACGTTTGTAATCAATGATCTTGTGATTAAAGTGGTCTCTTTAATTATAAAAGTTGGAAAGGAACGTGCCGTTTATTTATCTAAGAAATATGGTTTTGAAGTAGTAGGTCGCCATAAAGATAATGTTTATGTTAATAATCAGTATTATGATGTTTTATTAATGGATCTTTACTTAGAAAAATAAGTGTCTTCGGTTTTAGAGGGTTCATTTACTAACCATGTTGACTTAAATTAGTATAATTGTATCGATTCAATTTAGTTTATAGGATACAATTTTCTGAACTGTTATGGTGAAGTGCTTTATTTTGATGGAATTTATGGTACAATAATAACAAAATCATAGATGTAGGAGTGAGATTATGGAAAACATCATTAAATCGGTTACTGCTAAAGCATTAGGTGTAAACGAGGCAGATGTTATCATCGATCATCGTTTAATGGGTGGAATGTCAAACTTAATGTACGTGGTTGTCGTAAATGGAGAAAAATATACGTTCCGTATTCCTGGAAAGAATGCCGAAGTATTTGTGAATCGTGAAGAAGAGTTAGCCAATATTCAGATTGTTGATCAGTTAGGAATCAATAATGAAATGGTTTATTTCGAGACAGAAACGGGATACAAACTTTCTAAATTCGTTGATGGGACACCTTTAAGTGAGGTTGAAAATCCTGAAACGTACTTAGAAGAAGTATCAAAAGTTTTACATGTGTTACATGAATCAGGATTAAAAGCACAGGATGATTATCGTCCATATGAACGTTTAAATGCTTATGAAAAATTAGTGACTGATTTTGGTTATAAACATGCAGATAAATATTTTGAATTAAAAGAAGAATTCTTAAGTAATCGTGAATTCTTAGATCAATTCCCAAAAGTCATTTGCCATAATGATAGTCAAATTTCAAACATGGTCGTTGAAGCCGATCAAACGTATTTATTAGATTGGGAGTTCACAGGGAATAATGATCCAATATATGATGTAGCTTGTGTCGGAAACAAAGAATTTGAATTGGCGTTAAAATTCTTACCCGTTTATTTAGGACGTGAACCGCAGGCAGAAGAATCTCGTCGTTTATATTTATGGCGTGCTTTCCAGTGCTTACAATGGCATAACGTGGCGTTATACAAAGACTTAATTGGATTAAGTAAAGATTTAGGCTTAGACTTTAATATGATTGCAGCTGCTTATTTAACAAAAGCAGAGCAATTTTTAAGTGGAGCTAACCAATATAAATAAGAAATTTTTAAAAAGCTTAGAATGAAATTTTCGTTCTAAGCTTTTTTATAATGGACTTAAATGGTGATTGAATCCATTAGGAACCATATGATTCAATATGAAGAATATAAAACAGTAGATATCTTATCAGAGGCACAAGCTTTTATGCAGCTGAAAAAGGGAAATGTGAAACAAGGATACCTTAAGTATTTATATAAGTCCAGATAAGTTTTTTACATCGTAAAAACTTTTAGCTGGACTATAGTCTGCCTTGCACGGCATAACCATCTCATATTTCGGTTGCTGTATTAAATGTAGAAAACATTTCTGTTTGTATTTAGATTTAACGGAGCCAATTGAAGTTAAAGCGGTTAGCTTGCAGTACGAAATGGATTCAAAAGGTTATTATCAGCCAATGTATCATTTTGAGGTTTTAAATCATAATCAATCAGCATCTATCTTGATTCCAGCTATTCCATAAGGGATTGATTTTAAAGTTAGACTCATGAAATTCTTATTTAAGGAGGGATTCAATGAGAAAAGTCATGATTATGGGCTGTCCTGGTAGCGGGAAAACAACACTGGCTAGAAAACTTTCATGTAAACTGAACTTGCCGCTTGTTCATCTTGATGTGTTGAACTGGCGAGATCATTGGCAACCAGTCTCAACAGAAGAATTTGATGCCTTACTTTTACAGGAAGTCCGAAAAGAAGCATGGATTATTGACGGAAATTATCATCGGACGATTCCACTTAGGTTAGAGCACTGTGATACTGTTATTTATTTGGATTATTCACGAATGACTTGTTTGTTTGGAGTCATTAAACGAGTTCTTAAAGGGTATGGTAAATCGCGACCAGATATGGGAGGAAATTGTCCTGAACGATTTGACTTTAGTTTTTTTAAGTTTGTTTGGGACTTTAACAAAAATAATCGAAAAAACTACTTAGAGATGCTAAGTCATCAAAAAGATAAGACAGTCATTATTTTTCATAATCGAAGAGAATGTTCGGAATTTTTAAGAAAGTTGTAAATCTATAAGAATCATTTATAGAAAGGAAAAAGAAAAGATTAAGATGTCACGATTTGATTCATTTCGATTATACTGCTAGTGTAGTGGCAGTTGTCATTTTTATAATGAAATTGCCTTAACTTTGGTGTAAGGACGTGGAGAAGATGAAGGATGAACTCTTTCGTGAACAATTAAAAAGTTTGTTAATAGAGTATCATTTGACACTCGAGGCACTGAGTCATTTAACAAATATCAGTTTACTTTGGTTTACTGAAGTGTTAGAAAAGAAATCAACGTTAAGTGCTTTATCGGATGAACAGCTATTAACACTCAGTTTAACGATTGAAATGTTTAGAGTGGGGATCACAGCGATCAAAGATGATGAACGGGTTTTAACCATTATGAAACTTTTAATCGTTGAATGTGGGCTAAAACTCGAAACCTTTGCTGCATATGCGAACGTTCCTCTAGAAGAGGTTCAACTCTTTTTAGCTCATCCTGAACAAGTTGAGGTTGAAGTTAAGTATCGGTTGGCAGTTAAAGTCATGTTTTTGTTTTCATTATTCAAAGATTCTATCAGCTTAATTTAATCCAAATCAATGTATAAGTCCAGATAAGCTTTTTTCCATCGTAAAAAATAAGTTCTAGTAGTGGAAGATGCCTTTGTATTAAAGTAGTTAGAAAACTAAATACATTTTTATTCTGATATAGACGAGTTATCTTACCCTAAGATAGCTCTTTTTTCTAGTTAGCTTTGTTTTATACATTTTTTATTATAAGGGATTAAAAAATTTAGCTTATTCTATCATTCATTCCTCATAAAATTGAAAGTTCTGTCGTAAACTGTAAGTAGGAAAGTGAGGGGTACTTATGATGCTTGAAATGATGGCTAGTCTTTATTTAAATGAGTGTCCATTGTTACAGTCAGGGGTTGACCCTTTCATTTTATTTGAAGTAGGGGAGGAGGAGACAATGAGTTGTTTTCAAGTACTGACGCTACAAGAACAGTATGGTGATTGTTTAGAACAACAAGTTCCATTGGATCCAAGCATTATTACTTATGACGAGTTACGTTATTTAAAGGTTTTACATTTTGGTTATGATGGGCTTTTTCATGTGGGAGAACTTATTGTCAATGTGAAAGTGGCGGACGAAGTTCTCGATATTTTTAAACAGCTGTATTTAATGAGATATCCGATTCAGAAATTGCGTGTGATGAGTTGTTATGGGGGTTCCGACGAGCTATCGATGGAAGATAACAATAGCAGTGCATTTAATTTTCGTCATGTCACGGATGGAGGTAAATTGTCTAATCATGCCTATGGATTGGCGATTGATTTAAATCCGAAAGTGAATCCGTATGTGAAAAATGATTTAGTTTTACCCACAAATGGGCTAGCCTATGTGAATCGAGATCAACATGTACTAGGTATTATTAAAAAGAACGATGCTGTTTATCAACTGTTTACGTCACATGGATGGACGTGGGGAGGCGATTGGACGAGTTTAAAAGACTATCAACATTTTGAGAAAAAATATTAGAAAGGGGCTATCTCATTTTGAGACAGCCCCTTTTATTTGCGTTTAAATAACACTTTATCACTTGTAATATGTGACGTTGTGTCCCATGTACTTGAATCGTTTTTATCATAAGCCTCTAAGAAATCAATGACTTCTTTTGTAATTGGTGTTGGCGTTGAAGCACCTGCTGTCACAGCAACTGTTTCAACCTCTTTTAACCAGTTTAAGTCAAGATCTTCAAGTGACGCAATACGATAGGATGGTGTATTAGCACGTTCAATTGAAATTTGTGATAAACGAGCTGTGTTATTACTGTGTGGGTCTCCAACGACAATTGTTAAATCTGCTTCAATAGCTTGAGTTTCCACTGCTTCTTGACGAACTTGTGTCGCATTACAAATTTCTTTAATAAATTGTGCTTGTGGGAATTTTTCTTGGATTTTTTGCGATAATGAATATACATCCCATAAACTCATGGTTGTCTGATTCGTGATGATGATTTTTTCATTATCAAGATTTAATCCTTCTAATTCATTTGCTTTTGAAATGAGATGAATGTGCTCAGGGTCGACACCAAGTGCCCCTTCCGTTTCAGGGTGTCCCTGTTTACCAATGTAAATCACGTCGTACCCTGCGTCGATATGCTCTTTCATTAAGACATGGGTTTTGATGACATCTTTACAGCTAGCATCAATAACCGTTAATCCTTTATCGATTGCTTTTTGTTTAACGGATGGAGAAATTCCATGCGCAGTAAAGATAACAGTCCCAGTATCAATTTGATCTAGTAACTCATCACGTGTTTTTGATTTATCATCAACTGTAATCACGCCTAAATCATCGATGGCTTTTGTGATATGTTCATTGTGAACAATCATCCCTAAAACATAAATTGGACGTGGTAATGTTTCATTCAGTGCTGCATCTTGGACAATATTTAAAGCGCCGATGACACCTGAACAATAACCACGTGGAGCAATTTTAATTACTTTCAATGAACTCACCTCTGCTTTAGATTTGGGTTTATTATATCATATTTCGACGATTATCTCCTAATAATAAAGAATATAGGTTGAATTTGGTCACTCACATTTGGTAAGATAGAATTTGTGCGTCAAAAGGAATTTGCAAAATAACGAGAATTTTGTCGTTAAGATTGATAGAAGTTAGTTATACTAACATTGAAGGAGTGGTATTCATGTCTGTACGTTTTCAAGATTTAAATATAAAACCATATTTAAAGGCAGCTGTTGCTGATTTACATTTTGAAACTTTAACACAAATCCAAGAAGAGGTTATGCCGTTAGCATTAAAAGGAAAAGATATTATCGGTCAATCGCAAACGGGAAGTGGAAAAACACATGCGTTCTTAATTCCAATTTTCCAAGGGTTAGATGAAGAGTTACAACAAGTTCAAGCAGTGATTACAACACCAACACGTGAACTTGCTGAACAAATTTATAATGTGGCAAATCAACTAGCATCATTCAGTGATAAACCAATTAAAATTGCACGTTATGTGGGTGGAACCGATAAACAAAAAACAATTGAAAAATTAGGTACACAGCCACAAATCGTTATCGGAACACCTGGACGTATCAAAGACTTAGCGATTAACGAACGTGTCTTATTAGTTCATACAGCGAAAATGTTTGTTGTCGATGAAGCAGATATGACACTGGAAACAGGGTTTTTAACAGATATTGATCAAATCGCAGGAACAATGGGACGCGGATTACAAATGATGGTTTTCTCAGCAACAATTCCTCAAGCGTTAAAACCATTCTTAAAAAAATATATGACAGCCCCAACGCATGTTCATATTCAACCACGCCAACAAACAGCTGTTAAGATTGAACATATCTTATATCCAACGAAACACCGTAGTCGTGTTAATATCATTGCTAATATTTTAAAGGCATTAAATCCATATTTAGCAATTATTTTCGTCAATACAAAACAAAATGCCACAACAGTTTCAAATGCTTTAATGTCACAAGGATTCCGTGTTGGACAAATTCATGGTGATTTAACACCACGTCAACGTCGTCAAATGATGCAACGTATTCGTAACTTAGAATTCCAATACATTGTGGCTACAGATATTGCGGCACGCGGAATTGATATTGAAGGAGTAAGTCATGTCATCAACTATGAATTACCACAAGATTTAGAGTTCTACATTCACCGTGTTGGACGTACTGCTCGTGGAAACTATGATGGAGTGGCAATCACATTATATGATTCAGCTGAAGAAGAATTATTACAAGAGTTAGAAGCACGTGGAATTGAATTTAACTATAAAGAAGTTAAAAATGGTGAATTAGTGGCTGTTAATGCTCGTAATGCCCGTCAAAAACGTGAGAAAAAAGAAAATGAAATCGATAAGATTGCAAAGTCGAAAGTGCGTAAACCTAAGAAAGTAACGCCAGGATATAAAAAGAAAATGAAAGCTCAAATGGAGCAAGTGAAACGTCAAGAACGCCGTAAGCGTAAATAAGTATTGAAAGTCAGGTGATGAGGGATGTTGAAAATCGGTTCTCATGTTGGGATGGCAGGTAAAGAGATGTTACTTGGGGCTGCAAAAGAAGCAGCTTCATACGGGGCCAACACATTTATGATTTACACGGGGGCTCCACAAAATACACGTCGTAAACCTATTGAAGAATTAAATATTGAAGCGGGATGGCAGTACATGAATGAGCATGGTCTATCGGATATCGTCGTTCATGCGCCATATATTATTAACTTAGCAAATACCGTGAAACCAGAAACTTTTGAATTAGCTGTTGAGTTTTTAGCCAAAGAAATTGAACGTTCTGAAGCCCTTCGTGCGTATACATTAGTTCTTCACCCAGGGGCTCACGTTGGAGCTGGTGTAGAAGTTGGACTTAAAAAAATCGTTGAAGGATTAAATGAAGTGTTAACGAAAGACACAGCAATTACGATTGCGTTAGAAACAATGGCTGGTAAAGGAACAGAGGTTGGACGTAGTTTTGACGAATTAGCTTATATTTTTGATAATGTTGTTCATAATGATAAGCTACGTGTTTGCTTCGATACATGCCACGTTCATGATGCAGGATATGATATTGTGAATGATTTTGCAGGAGTATTAGAATCATTTGATCGTTTAATCGGAAAAAAACAAATTGCAGCATTCCATATTAACGATAGTAAAAATGTGAGCGGAGCGAAAAAAGACCGTCATGAAAATATCGGATTTGGAGAAATCGGATTTGATGCGTTAAAATATATCATGTATCATCCAGATTTCAAAAAAGTACCTAAAATTTTAGAAACACCATATGTGGCTGTAGGTGGAGATTCAAAAGATAAAGTACCACCCTATAAACAAGAGATTGAAATGTTTAGAAAAGGTGAATTTGACCCTCAAAATTTAGATCGTATTTTAGGACGTCTATAATAAGAAAAATAACCATCCAAATGGATGGTTATTTTTTTATGTGCGCCCG
>NZ_JAMQUS010000033.1:0-11364 GCF_025594995.1 Turicibacter sp. GALT-G1 | reverse complement strand
CCAATTTTGGTGTTGAGCCAAAAAGTTAAATGAAATTATTTACGTAAGTTTAACGGAACATATTCATGGTGCGATTGAACGTTATCACCAAGGAATTCAAGTTAAAAATCCATTATTAATGGAAATTAAACGATTATTTGCTGATGAATACGAAATTGGTCGAAGAGCATTAGAAATGATTCATCAGGATTTCGGAGTTTTATTTGAAGAAGATGAAGCAGGGTATATTGCTTATCATATTGTGAATGCTGAACTTAATAATGATATGATAAATATTGCAAATATTACTAAAGTAATGCAGCAAGTTTTAAGTGTTATTAAATATCACTTTAAAGTAGAGTTTAATGAAGAGTCTAGTACGTATTATCGTTTCATTACACATTTAAAATTTTTTGCACAACGTGTTTTTAGTAATGCTGTTTATGAAGAAGAAGATACGGAATTATTCTTCATTTTAAAAGAAAAGTATCATGAGAGTTATGAATGCGTTTTAAAAATAAAAGAATTAATCGAGCATGAATATAATTATGATTTATCATTAGAGGAGCAATTATATTTAATGATTCATATTGAACGAATTAGAACAAAAGCAACAATTTAAGATAGTTAATAATGCTGGATAATCCATCAGCTTATTATATATAGTAAGATTGTAACTACGCTATAGATGAAAATCTATATATGTAGGCAAAACTTCATTTGATTTTTAAATGAATGGAGGAAGAAAAAATGGATTATAAGAAATTAGCTGAAAGAATTCTTGAAAAACTTGGAGGAAAGGAGAATGTAGAATCTGTTGTTCACTGTATGACAAGACTTCGCTTTGTATTAAAAGATGAAAGTCAAGTGGATGATGAGCAGGTGAAAAAGATTAAAGGTGTGATTGGGGTCATGAAAAAAAGTGGCCAATATCAAATTATTATTGGTAATGAAGTGGCGTCAGTTTATAAAGAAATTTGTGCGCTTGGTAATTTCAAAGAAAAAACATCGGTAAAAAAAATAGAGAAAAAAAATCAAAATATCATTTCTGAAATGTTAGATATCATTTCAAGTGTTATGTCGCCCGTTATCCCAGCCATTATTGGAGCGGCGATGATCAAAGTTTTATTAACTGTTTTACCGATGATAGGGATATTAAGTAACACAAGTCAAACTTATGAACTGTTATCAGTTATTGGAGATGGAGCTTTCTTCTTCATGCCAGTATTAATTGGAATGTCAGCTGCAAAACGATTTAATGCTAATCCATATTATGCCGTGAGTATTGCACTGATTATTTTACATCCAAACTTTATCTCTCTTTTAAAGGGAGCAAATGAAGCAGGACAAACAGTCAAGTTCTTTAACTTAATCCCAGTTACTTATGCTAATTATTCTTATTCAGTTATTCCGATTATTTTATCAGTAGCAGTCTTACCTTATATTGAACAATTTGTTGATAAAATTACGCCAAAAATTACAAAAAACTTCTTAAAACCAATGTTAGTGATGTTATTTATTGCACCAATCGTTATGGTTGTCATTGGTCCACTAGGAGCTATCTTTGGTGATATGTTATCAACTGCTGTTTATTTTATTCAAGATAAGTTAGGTTTTATTGCAGTTGGATTAGTAGCGGCTGTCTTCCCGTTTGTGGTTATGACAGGAATGCATCATGCCTTTACACCAATTAAATTAGGAGTTTTAGCCACAACAGGATTTGAAGGATTTATTTGTATTGCAGAATTCTGTGCAAATATGGCCCAAGGAGCGGCAGCATTAGCGGTATCAATCAAATCAAAAAATTCTGATATTAAACAGAGCGCAGGGTCATCAGCATTTTCGGCTTTAGTTGCAGGAATTACAGAACCTGCTTTATACGGAACGAACTTACGATTTAAAAAACCAATGATCGGAGCTTGTTTAGGAGGATTAATGGGGGGATTAGTCGGTGGTTTCTTCCAAATGAAATGTTATGGAGTAGCAACACCAGCAATTGTAACCATTCCACAATATCTTGAAGAAGGAAATCCGCAAAGCTTTTTATATATTTTCATCACGTTAGGGGTAACAGTTGTTTCAACCTTTATTATTACTTATGTGATTGGATTTGAAGATCCGGTTGAAGAAGATGATGAAGAAATGTTAGAAGAGAAAGTTACGATTCCTTTAAATACAGGATTAAATATTGTGAGCCCTTTAGAAGGACATATGATTGAGTTATCACAAGTAAATGATGTCACTTTCTCTAGTGGAGTAATGGGAAATGGTGTTGCCATTATCCCGACAAAAGGTCAAGTTGTTGCTCCATTTGATGGAACAATAGATGTCTTTTTCAAGACACACCATGCCATTGGATTAAGAAGTGAGACAGGGGTTGAGTTATTAATCCATGTTGGATTAGATACTGTTAACTTAGAAGGAAAATACTTCACACCTCATAGAAAGCAAGGAGATACTATTAAGACAGGTGATGTGATTTTAGAGTTTGATATTGAAAAAATTAAAAAAGCAGGATATGAATTAGTAACGCCAATTATCATCACAAATAGTCAACAGTTTATGGATATAATTGTTAAGAAAAAAGATGTTGTAACAGCCAATGATCAAGTATTAGCTATTATTTAATGAGGAGGATATAGTAATGACAAGCTTTAAAATGCCGAAAGATTTTTTATGGGGGAGTGCTTCTGCTGCTTATCAAGTGGAAGGTGCTTACTTAGAAGATGGAAAGGGTCTTTCTAACTGGGATCAATTTGTTAGAATTGAAGGAAAAACATATAAAGGAACAACAGGTGATGTGGCAGTTGATCACTATCACCGTTTCAAAGAAGATGTGAAGCTCATGGCAGAAATGGGACTTAAAACGTATCGTTTTTCAATTTCATGGCCACGTGTTATTCCGACTGGAAATGGCGAAGTTAATGAAGCAGGATTAAAGTTTTATGAAGACTTAATTGATGAATGTCTAAAATATAACATTGAGCCAATGGTAACGATTTTTCATTGGGATCTTCCACAAGCTTTAGTGGATCAATATAATGGATTTGAAGATCGACGTATTATTGATGACTTTGTCAATTATTCAAAAGTTTTATTTGAGCGATTTGGAAGTAAAGTTAAGTACTGGATTACATTAAATGAACAAAATGTATTTACATCATTAGGGTGGTTAACGGCGATGCATCCACCAGGAAAATTCAATGATGAAAAAACTTTCTACCAAGCAAATCATCATGCTTTTATGGCGCATGCAAAAACAGTCTTATTATTTAAACAAATGATTCCAAGTGGAAAAATTGGAGCAAGTTTTTCTTATAGTCCGAGTTATTCAATCGATTGTAATCCAATCAATGCAATGTCTAAAATGGACTTTGATGATATGAAAAACTTCTGGTGGATGGATATGTATGCTTATGGACGTTATCCAAAATCAACGTTTGTTTATTTACAAAAGAAAGGAATTGCTCCACAGTTTGAAAATGAAGATGAGCAAATTTTAAAAGAAGCCGCTTCAAAAATTGACTTTATGGGAGTCAATTATTATCAAACAAGTGTATGTGAATATAATCCAATCAATGGAGTTACACCTTATGGAACATTTAATACCACAGGTGTGAAAGGTTCAGGTCAAGTTACAGGGCAACCAGGACTATTTAAAAATCCATCTAACCCTTACTTAAAAACAACAGACTGGGACTGGACCATCGATCCAATGGGATTACGTTATGGATTACGAGAAATTACAAGCCGTTACAACTTGCCAATTATTATTTCTGAAAATGGATTAGGTGCTTTCGATAAAAAAGAAGAGGATGGTTCAATTCATGATCCATATCGAATTGCCTTCTTAAAAGAACACATTGAAGAATTGAAAATTGCTATGGCAGAAGGATGTGAAGTCATCGCTTATTGTACATGGTCCTTTACTGACTTATTAAGTTGGTTAAATGGCTACCAAAAACGTTATGGTTTTGTCTATGTTGACCGAGAAGAAGAGGAAGAAGGAGCAACATTAAACCGCTACAAAAAGGATAGTTACTATTGGTATAAAGAAGTCATTGCTTCAAATGGAGAAAATTTATAATTAAGATCGACAGTTTCAAAAGAGTTATCCAATCATCACTTGAAATTAAAAAGAAAAGCTGTGTTAGACATCCTTGTTGGTAGTCAATCACTTCATACCAATAGTTATGAGTTCTTATTTTTGAAAATTTTGCTCCCTCCAAGTAGGAAAAGAGTAAATAATAATATTTTCGTCTAACAGAGCCAAAGGAAAAAGACGCCGTTTTTTAAAACGGCGTCTTTTCATGCTAAGTCATCCTTATAAAAGATAGAACTAAGAAGAGCACTACAATGACAATGAGAAATCTAACTATTTTTTGATTAACGGTTTTAGATTTTCAACCAATAAGTGTTCCTAAGAAAGCTAAAATAGTATAAACAAATACCGAGATTAAAAAGCTATTATTAAATACGATAAAGGTTAGAATTACCCAAAGTAAAAAAATAAAACTAACCACTAAGCCAATGTAACTTAACGACATAACATTGGGCCAAAACCTCTCGTTTTTTCTCTTACCTGTTTGGGTTCTGGTTGCCTGTTTATAGTTTTAGTCAAATATAAAGTGGGGATTATCTTAATCTTGAAATTTCATTGTGTCTTCTACTTTTTTCTTAATCAAGTTCAGTTTCAAATCTTTATTGATATAATAGGTTTTTTTATGGTGATGGAGTTCTTGATCAAGTCCAGTCAACTTGATAGAAAAATATTTCGCCTAGCTCAACGTAAGATTAATTAATAACAAGGCAATCAGAATTTGTACACCTCTTCCCCTTCTTTAATTGAAACCTGACTTTATTATACTAGATAAGTGCGGTTAAAATATGTAATAAATAAAAAGCTCATAAGAATACATTGATCCTTATGAGCTTTCGAATTAATACAATCCAGTATAATTAATAATTTTTTGATTAATATTCATCACACCACTGGTTGGGGTATAGCGATCAGTTCCATAAACTTTATCGTGCCACTCAATTACATTTTCCTCTAATGTCGTTGGTACTAAGTAGTATAGTCCATCACTTAACTTTTCTCCATAACTTAATTCTGTTTGTGGTAACTGAACTTGTTCGATTTCACGCTCACCACTTAATAATAATTGAGTTCCCAGTGCAATAATTTCATTTGTTGTTAAATTAGTTTGAATATACGGTAAGAAATCATTCATTAATCCAAGTAATTTGACCTTATTATACGAGAAGGCTTTTTGTGCGACTAATGTAATCACTCGACGTTGACGTTCCATACGTTCATAGTCCCCGTTTCCTACTTTACGAATACGCATATAAGCGACTGCTTGACGACCATTTAACGTTTGTAACCCTGTACCTTCAAGTAAGTTTGCTTCTTCACCACTAACTTCGACATTCATCTCAGCAATGACACGATTTAACTCTTGAAGTTCATAATCTTGTACATCGACTTCGACCCCACCAAGTTTATTAATAATATATTCAACTGCGTTAAAATTTACAGTAACATATTTTTGAATGTCTAAATCAAAGTTTTGGTTAATAGCTTGAACAGCGAGTGTTGGTCCACCATAAGCATAAGCATGATTAATTTTCTCAAACCCATGATCTTCATTAATATAAGCAAATGTATCACGAACAACTGATGTTAAATAAGCTTGATTTGTCTTGCTATTGAATGAGAAGACCATCATCGCATCAGAACGAGTATTTGTGTAAGCATCATCGCGTGAATCGACTCCAAATAAAGCAATATTCATGACACCCATTCCCTTTTTCAAATCTAAAACTTCTTGAGAAACATTTAAATCTTCTAATTCTTCACGATTGATTCGAGATAACATCACATGGGCAGCTCCGTAAACAGCCCCACCTAAAAGTAATAAAACTAATATAAAAATTAAAACACCTTTTAAGCACCCATACTTTTTCTTAGGTTTCTTTTGTTTAACTTTTTCTTGATTAAGATTTACAGTTTCCTTACTCATCATCTTCACCTAGTTTCTAAAATAGTGTTAGTATCTTAAACTACAACATTTTATAATATGCGACAGGTCATTACAATATTAAACTTGCCCATTAAATATTTTTTTACAAAATTTATGTAGTTATAACCATGAAATTATAAAAAATCTAAAAAATTGGTCATTGGTCGACTATCCTAAGTATGTTACAATGAAAGAAATTATGAAAAATGGAGCGGATTAAATGTCAACTATTGAATTATTAGCACCAGTTGGTCATCGTGAAGGATTATTAGCGGCCGTTACAAACGGAGCTGATGCCATCTATGTAGGTGGAGCAGCCTTTGGAGCACGAAAAGAAGCAGCATTTACAAATGAAGAACTAATCGAAGTCATTAAATTTAGCCATCTACATAACGTTAAAGTCTATGTTACTGTTAATACAACCATCTTTGATCAAGAATTAGAAGCATTAAAAGAATATATTCACTTTCTATATTTAAATGATGTCGATGCTATCATCGTTCAAGATATCGGGGTTGCTCACTTAGTCAAACAAATGTATCCAGACTTTGAACTCCACTTTAGTACCCAAATGACACTTCATAACACAAAAGGTGTCGAATTTGCTAAACAATTTGGAGCAGACCGCGTTGTTGTCGCACGTGAAAATACATTAGAAGAAATTAAAGCCATGAAACAGGCAGTGGACATTGACTTGGAAGTATTTGTTCACGGAGCTCTTTGTGTTTGTTATTCAGGACAATGTTTAATGAGTAGTATGATTGGTGCTCGAAGCGGAAACCGTGGAGCCTGTGCTCAAACATGTCGCCTTCCATACGAACTTGTCGATTTATCAAGTGGAGAAACACTTGATTCAAATGTCGGAGACTTTCTATTAAGTCCTAAAGACTTAAAAACCATTGATGAAATTGGGGAACTTATCGAAGCGGGAGTCACTTCATTTAAAATCGAAGGACGTCTAAAAAAACCAGAATATGTCGCGACAGTTGTTAAAGCTTATCGTGAAGCTATCGATCAATATGTAGAAACCCGCCGAGTTAAAATCTCAAAACAAACTCATGCAGACATGGATCAAATTTTTAGTCGTGGATTTACGAAAGGATTCTTATTTGGAGACAAAGGTCTCAATTGGATGAGCGCCGATCGTCCAAATCACAAAGGAATCTTAATCGGAGAAGTTGTTAATGTCAAAGGAAAACGAGTTACGATTAATCTTAAATCACCACTCGAAGTTGGAGACGGCTTACGCTTCGTCGGATTAAACAGCAAAGATCAAGGATTACAAGTTCAAAAAATGTTTGTTAAAGGAAATGATGTGAAACTTGCGAATCCAGGTAACGTTGATTTAGATGCACCATTCCCAGTATCAAAAGGCATGAAAGTTTATAAAACAACATCCGTTTCTTTAGCTAAACGCGTTGAAGTAACAGAAAAATCAGTTCCTAAAATTGATATCTATGGTGAAGTGAGTGCCAAACTAGGTGAACCATTAAAAATCATGGCCTGGGATAATGACTCAAACATGGTCACAGTTGAAACAGAAGAAGTGTTTGAAACAGCAACGAACACCCCATTAAGTCAAGATCGTTTAAAACAACAACTTGAAAAAACAGGAAGTACCGCATTCTCGTTTGCATACATCAATATTAATATGGATGAAGGTATTACCATGCCTATTTCAATCATTAACAAAATCCGACGTGAACTATTAGAAAAGCTTGAAAAAAATCGTACGCAACATCATGCCGGTCGCCAACGTCGAGAAATCCAACCAACCGTTTCTAACTTAGACACAACAACCATCACCCCACAACTCACAGTTAGTGTCCGAAACATCAAACAGCTACAAACTGTCCTTAACCACAACATTGAAACCATCTATTATAAGGATATCAAAACACTGAAAAAGGCAGTTGAACTAGGAGCAGCACACGGCGTAACCATCATTCCTCAACTGCCACGTATCATTGATGACTCTGAAATCGAGCAAGCAACACAAATCATCGAAAGCTTACCACTTCAAACCATCATGCTTGGTGAATACGGAATGTATCACGCCCTACAAAACAAAGGTTATACTTTCCTAACAGACTTTGCTTTTAACACAAATAACGTTCAAAGTATCCAAGCTTTAAAACAACTAGGTGTATCACAAGTCACATTATCTTATGAAATTAACCAAAAACAATTACGTGGACTCGTTAAACAATCTCCACTTCCAACAGAAATGATTGTCTACACACGTATTCCAATGATGATTACAAAGCACTGCCCAGTCAAACTTTTAAATCAACAAGAATTCTGTCGCATGTGCTTAAGCACACCATTCGGCCTACGTGACCGCAAAAATAAAATCTTACCATTACTTCGCACTGGAAACTGCATCACAGAAATCTTCAACTCACAACACCTGATTCTCATCGAATTCTTATCAGAATTACAAAAGATGGGTGTTCAAAGTTTCCGCTTAGAATTCACAAATGAAAACGAAGCAACTATGACCCAAGCAATTCATGCTTACCAAACAGCCCTTCAAACAGGTAAAGTTGATTCTGACTGGCTTGCCCAGTACAAGAACTCAGATGATTACACAAAAGGACATTACCATCGCGGAGTTTGTATATAATAAAAAAAAATCCCCATAATAGAAAAAGTTAAACTTTTCTGAAGGGGATTTTTTTATGTTGCAAGTGTTGCTATCTTTATTATTAGCCGCCTTATTTTATGTGGTCCTACTCATATGTTATAAAATCATGGGTAAACGTGAAGTTAACCAACTAAGTACGGTAGATGTTGTTATCAATATTTTAATTGCCAATGTCGCAGCAGGTGGAATTGTTGAAGAACAATACTGGTTAGATGCACTCGGTGGTGTACTAGTTATCGTTGCTCTTCAAATTATAATGGCTAAAATTCAGATTAATCATCCCAAAGCACGTGATGTTGTTGAAGGCGAACCATCGATGGTCATTAAAAATGGAAGCGTCGATTACGGTGAATTAAAAAAACTCCGTATTGATCTCGATGACTTTATGATGCTACTTCGTGGACAAAACATAGTAGCTCCGGAAGACGTTCAGTACGGAATTATTGAGAAAAATGGGAAACTCACTATCTTTGAAAAGAAATTACCAACTAAAACTTTCCCATTAGCACTCGTTATTTCAGGACAAATCAAACCTAAGGCACTTCAAAGCTTAGGGAAGAATGAAGAGTGGTTAATGACACAATTAGAAAATCATCAATTTTATAAACTAGAGCAAGTAGATTATCTTTTTTATGAAGAACATAAACTAGTTATTTATACAAAACAAGGCATTCAAAAGCTTACATTAAAATAAGTGTCGTGAAATCACGACACTTATTCTTTATCATTGAAATCATTAAATAATGAAACACGATCTCCATTAGATAATGCATTTAACATATTTTGTTTTGCCATTGGGAACTCAGCATATAATTTCTTTAATAATTGCTTCACATCTTCGCGACTTGTGTGCTTATCCATAGGGCAAGTACTTGGCACAATAGGAACATGACGATTTGCTGCCGCAATAATATCATCTTCATAGCAATAAACAAGTGGACGAATAAACGTTACGTCTGTACGATCTAAGTACATTTTTGGTTTGAATGTTGATAAGAACCCGTTGTAAATTGTATTCATGACTAACGTCTCAACTGCATCATCAGCATGATGCGCCATCGAAATCTTATTACATCCAAGCTCAGTGCCTTTCTTAATTAAGATAGCCTTCTTGAACTTAGAGCATAATGAACAAGGAATCTTTCCATCTGGAGTTCCATTTAACTTTAAGATTTCATAAACTTCAGTATCGACTAAATGATACTCAATTCCATGTTTCTCACAGAATTCCACAACAGGATTAAAATCCATCCCAGGGAAACCTAGCTTTAACGTAATCCCCACTAACTCAAACTTAACAGGAGCAAACTTTTGATATAAATGTAGAGCGTATAATAACGCCATACTATCTTTTCCACCACTTACCCCAACAGCGATTTTATCACCATCTTCGATTAAAGAAAAATCTCGATCTGCTTTTCGGATACAACCTAAGATCTTTTTCATAACACTCACCGACCTTTCGGTAGACATTATAACGAATAAACTCAAAAAAAACAATCATCTGACAAACTTATTTAATATGGTAAAATAAACAAAAAGGAGAAAATAAGAAGTCATGAAAAGAAACCATCTCATCGTATTCATCACCGTACTGATTATATCAATAGCTTGTGGATATTGGATTACAAAAACCGATCGCTACAACAACTATCGTGAACTCCAATTTCTAGAATCCGTTGTTAAAAATACACTTCATCAAAATGGATACGCTGTTGAATTAAATAGTGAATATAATATTTTAGGATATGAAATGAGTGTGGTAGGGGATGGGGGATTTTCACAGAAGTCAGATGATTCAGTTTTATATATGACTTATTTAATGAAGTTAAATGGCAAAGGTGTTTCACCGATGACAGCAGAATTAACTCAGTATATTGACCTAAATTCAAAAATAAATTATATGAATATAAATCATGGACAGTGGTTTAAAGAAATATCAAATGGCTCATTAACTATATTTCAAAAGATTCCTAAACTTTTCAAAAAGTCTAAATTTCAAAATTCAGATGATTGGATAGAAATAATAGATGATAGAGAGCAAAATCAGATAGTAGAATTGAGACTTCCACTATCTCGCGCAGACTTTTTAACAAAACAACTAATAAGTAATGTGTTAAATATCTCTAATGATATTAATCTTGATCAATTAATACAAAAAGCAAAGAGTGTAAACTATAGAATAACAATAAATAAGCAAGAACAACAGATCACACAAATGGATGTGAGCTATAGTAATGGAATTCAAGAGTTAATTAGAAACTTAGCACGTGATTATCCCAATTTATTTTTGCAACTTCCAAGTGAAGAGGTTGAAGCAATGTATTTTAATTTATCGGTTAATCTATTAAATTCAAATGAAATTATTCAAATACCGACTGAGGTAAAAAATAAAGCCATTTCTATTTCTGACTTAAAATAATAAAATATTTAAAAACTTCGAAAAAATGTCGAACGGATTGTATATGTTTGTCGAAACTACACATATTAAGATTGTCAGGAGGTGACAAACATGTCAAACCAATCAAATAGCAATAAATTAGTCGTACCAGGAGCACAAGCAGCAATCGATAACATGAAAGCAGAGATTGCTAATGAATTTGGTGTTCAATTAGGAGCAGATACAACAGCTCGTCAAAATGGTTCAGTTGGTGGAGAAATCACTAAACGATTAGTAGCGATGGCTCAACAACAATTAGGACAAACAAAATA
>NZ_JAMQUS010000032.1:0-39823 GCF_025594995.1 Turicibacter sp. GALT-G1 | reverse complement strand
TTGAGACAGCCCCTTTTTTTAATTTCTATTATAAACAGATAAGTATTCTACCTCTCAAGTAGAAAATAAAAAAGACTGATATGTTTTACCTATCAAGGCAGCGGGATAGTGGGGCATTCTATGGGAGGAGCCATTGCGACGTACTATGTTTTAAAATATAATGCTCATAGTGTTTCAAAACTTGTTCTTTTAGGCGCTGCTATTCTAGCTTGGATTAAAACTACCGAGTAGAATTATGACTATACGAAGAATTCATTGCTCAACGCTTGAACAACCGACCTAAATTTATTCAATTAGTTCGTAATCTTTTCTTCTATCAATACACAACCTGTGAAACAGTTGTCTGATTCACTAATTTATGTCTGAAAGCAGCGGGATGGTCTACTGCTAAATCTTTAATGGCTTTACGCGATGAACAATTATTTAATGACCTATCCAATATCAAAATTCAAAACTCATCTCGCTCACTGAAAGTGGACACGCTGCATTTTTTGAAGAAAAAGATAAAGTTTCTAAAGCCATTGTCAAATTTGCAACCTCATAAAAAAAGGGACATCCCTTCTTTTTTAATCTTTAGTATTCTTTATCAGCAGATAGTTGACCGATAGGACTAATCCTCCTATAATACTGATATATTGAAAAATAAGGAATTTATCAGGGGGAAATTTTATGACTACAAATGTCATCGAAATTAGACAATTAACGAAAGATTATGGTAATAATCGCGGAATTTTTGATGTCTCATTATCAGTTAAGAAAGGCGAAGTGTTTGGATTTTTAGGCCCTAATGGAGCAGGTAAATCTACAACGATTCGACATTTAATGGGGTTTATTCAAGCCGATCAAGGAAGTTGCCAAATCAATGGACTTGATTGTTTAAGAGATCATGCCCGTATTCAACAAGCACTTGGCTATCTTCCAGGTGAAATAGCCTTCATGGATGATATGACAGGCCTTGAATTTATTAAATTTATGGCAAAAATGAAAGGAATGACTGATTTAACCAAAGCGTATGAATTAATGGAGCGCTTCGAGCTCAATCCACAGGGGAAAATAAAAAAAATGTCTAAAGGAATGAAGCAAAAAATCGGGATTATTTGTGCCTTTATGCATGACCCTGAACTGTTAATTTTAGATGAACCAAGCAGCGGGTTAGATCCACTGATGCAAAATCGTTTTATTGAATTAGTTTTAGAAGAAAAGCAACGTGGAAAAACGATTTTTATGTCCTCTCATATTTTTGAAGAAATTGAACGCACCTGTGACCGAACAGCGATGATTAAAGATGGACGTCTCATTTCAATTGAAGAACTTCAAACGTTAAAGGCTTCTAAACATAAAACTTATCAAATCACATTTGCCACACAAGAACTAGTGGAACAATTTATGGATGAGGGCTTTGAATGTAAACAAGTAGAATCAAACGTCATCAAAGTTGTACCCCGAAATAATCTAAACTATTTATTAGCTACCTTAAGTCGCTATGATATTATCGATTTAGATATAACCAAACCAACACTTGAAGAATTATTCTTACATTTTTACGGAGGGGATGAGTCATGAATTTAGCGTTATTTAAGCGTGAAATCAAATCAAACTATAAAGTGTTTATTATTATTTTTGCTGTCCTTTTAATGTATACCAGTGTAGTTACTAGTTTATTTGACCCTAATCTTGGGTCGATTCTAGAACAATTTTCTCAAACAATGCCTGAACTGATGAGTGCTTTTGGGATGACGAGTCCCGGTTCAACGCTTATTGAATTTTTATCATCTTATTTATACGGCTTTATTTATCTCGTCTTCCCACTCATTTTTGAAATCATTGTTGCGAATAAGTTGGTTGCCCGCTACGTCGATCGCGGATCAATGGCCTACTTATTATCCACACCCGTGAGTCGAAAAACCATTATTATGACACAAATTTCGGTTCTGTGGATAACTTTAGCTGCTTTAATTTGCTTGATGACGCTTGCTCAAATCATTGTTTCTCACTTGATGTTCCCAGGTGATTTAGATGTTTCTCGTCTGATTTACATGAATATTGGATTATATTGTCTTCATTTAGCGATAAGTGGTATCTGTTTCTTTGGTTCTTGTATTAGTAATGAAATGAAAAACTCTTATCTAATCGGGGCTGGAATCCCAATTCTTTTTATTCTCATTCAAATGCTCTCAAACATTAGTGATAAACTCGACTCACTTAAATATGTCACTTTATTAACCTTATTCCCAGCCCAAGAGATTGCTAGCCATGAAACGAATGGTCTTTTCCAAGCTGGGATTCTACTGCTAATCGCTACTCTCCTTTATTCACTTGGTGCCTATCTCTTTACTAAGCGCGATTTACCTCTTTAAAATTTAAAAGGTCTCACCAATCGGTGAGACCTTTTTTCATCAATCATTTTCATCCTCTCGTTGACGTTCAATAAATCCATACATTCCATCATTTAATTCAATGGTTAGCTGACCATCATTCGAAACAAAATAATATCCATAAGGCTTACAATCTTCTGAGTATTTAATCGTTCCTAAGACATTCGTTGTATCTTGTTGACTAATGGTAAAAACATCTCCATCATTTAATGTCGTTAAAACTTCTCCTAAATCAGCATAACAATTAAATTTCTTCGTTTTTTCATCAAAAATAATTTGCACATACATATTATGTGTTGCCATCATATCAACCCTTCCTAGTATTACAATTACTCTTAGTTTGGATAGATTCTTCTTTTTAATGTGTCATTTTTCTTTCAAATATCGACTTTTTTAATCATATGGGATTGATTTTAACACCTGATGCTAAGTTTCTCATTCCATGTGACACAAATTTAAAGTAAGAATTCAACTAATCAAAGCCTTTAGCTTGCTTATAGCATACTAAAGTGCTTATAATAAGCTCAAAAGCAATAGGGGGGATGTCTCATGAATCAGTTTAATTTTTATAATCCAACAAAGATTATTTTTGGCCGTGATCGATTTAATGAGTTAAATCATTTAGTGCCAAAGGATGCTAAAGTCCTTGTCTTATATGGCGGTGGAAGTGTTAAAAAATTTGGAACACTTGATCGTGTTTTAGCAGCTTTACCTAATCGTGAGATTTTAGAATTCGGTGGAATTGAAGCTAACCCTCGTTACGAAACATTAATGAAGGCAGTTGATCTGGTACGTGCAGAAAAGATTGATTTCTTATTAGCTGTCGGTGGTGGATCAGTTATCGATGGAACAAAATTCATCGCCTTAGCAAGTTACTATGAGGGAGATGGACTTGATTTATTACGTGATCGAAGCATTACAGCTAACTTAAAACAAGCTTTACCATTAGCTGCAGTCTTAACATTAGCTGCAACAGGTTCTGAGATGAATCGTGGAGGAGTTGTTAGTTCACCGATTGGAAAATTAGGATTTGGAAATGATTTAGTCTTCCCTAAATTCTCATTAGTGGACCCAAGCTTAACATTTACTTTACCAGAAACACAAGTCGCAAATGGAGTCGTCGATACATTTGTTCATGTGATGGAACAATACATGACATATCCAGCGGAAGGACGTTTCCAGGATCGTACGTCTGAAGGAATTTTAAAAACCTTAATTGAAATCGGACGTGCTACAATCGATAACCCAACAGATTATGATTTACGCGCGAATCTTGTTTGGTGTGCAACGATGGGATTAAACGGTTTAATTGGAGCCGGCGTTCCTCAGGACTGGGCCACTCATCGAATTGGTCATGAATTAACAGCTCTTTTTGGCATCGATCATGCCAAAACATTAGCAATCATTATGCCATCTTTATGGAACATCATGCGTGAGACAAAACGAGAAAAACTTTTACAATATGGTGAACGTGTCCTAAATATTACGACTGGTAGCGAAGAGAATCGTATTGACCAAATCATTGAAACAACTCGTCAATTCTTCGAAAGCTTAGGAATCAAAACAAGATTGAGTGACTATGGAATTGGAGCGGATCAAATCGACTCAATTCTCGCAGCACTTGAATCACACCATATGACGTCATTAGGAGAAAGAGGAGAAATTACACTAGAAATTAGTCGCAAAATCTTAGAAGGCGCTCTTTAATGATTAAACTAGTATAAAACATCAAAACTATCAAATACTATAACATGAGTCCAGGTGGGACTCTTCTCAAATTAGCTTCACTATAAAGAAAAAATTCCTATGACCTTCGGGCATAGGGATTTTTTCATTTTATTTCAAACTCTTTACTTTCAAATTCATGTTTAGTAAAGAATAATCTAACAATAATCTCATAAGCCATACAGCCAATAACACCGCCGAGCAACGCCCAACTTAATTGTTTTAAAATGGGAATCATCTTTCTTCTCAGAATAAAATAAACAGGTAAATAAAAAATTGCTGAAACAATCATTAACAATGAGCCTGTTACTAAATAATCAAAAATCTCCATTAGCCTATCCTCCTTCTTACACTTTACTGCTAGTTTAGCAATAAGTTTTTATGAGAAGAAGGATATTGACTCAATCGGAATTCATCACCAAAATACTGAAATTGTCACTCTTTAAATACAATCTTCATCTTTTTTCAATCATTAAAATTGAACAGCAATCTCTTGTGCTTGTTGAATGGCTTGACTTAATATTTCTTCTAATCCTTCAGGATTTGAATCAGTATTATCTACTGCTAATGTTTGAATGTCTTCAATGCCAAAGAAACCTAAAATTGTTCTTAAATAACGATCGCCCATCTCATATGGCATGTCTTTATATTCACCACCACGAGTCACAATATGAATGGCTTTTTTATTTTGGCATAATCCCACTGGGCCTTCTGCAGTATACTTAAACGTAATTCCAGTCACACTTATATAATCAATATAAGCTTTTAAAATAGCAGGAATACTTAAATTCCACATTGGTGCTGCAAAAATATATTTATCTGCCTCAACAAATTGATAAGCATATTTTAAGTGTGGATGTTTTTTACTTTCTTCTGTTTTTGGGCCAAACAAAACACCTAAATCTTCTGGTCTTAAAAAATCAATGCCTTCTTTATATAAGTCTAAAACGACTACTTCGTCATTTGGATGTTGTTTTTTATAGCTTTCTACAAATTCATCAGAAATCCTAAAAGTACGTGATTGTCCTTCTGGTTTAATATTCGCTTTAATATATAATACTTTACTCATCGTATCGCTCCTTTACTACTAACTAGTGATATTTACGAAAAATAATAGTCTAAACTTATACTTCCTGTTTAGATTATGTAAATCTCATATTCTTTATACTGACAAGGTCCCCTGTCTAAAATTGTCTTTAGAACTTCTTTTTCTTTATCGATTAAGACATTAAAAATTTCAGTAATATTTGAAAAATAACTTCCACTAATTAAGTTTTTATTACATATTAATGATTTTAATCAATTCACCTTCCAAAATAAAAAGCACCTCCTTTAGAGATGCTCTTATATTCAAACGTATTAATTGATTTCAACTAATAATTTTTTTAATGATACCAGTTTAATTAAACAAATGAAGATACCGCATCCTATGACTCCAGTAAAGAAATTAATCATAATAAGTTCAATTAATTTTTAAGAAAATGTAGGAAAAGTTATGAAGAAATTCTTAAGATTTTAGGTTTGATTTATATAATTTTAAAAAGAGACGAACTAGTTGAATCATTATTAAAATTACAATAACGAATACAAAAACACTTATCCACAGATTAGAAATTTTCATCATTAGATAGAGTAGCGCAACGATTAATATTAAATAAAGTGCGGCAACCAAAAGAAAAATCACCCATCGAATTGGACGACTAATCTGATTAGACTGAATCATCTCAAAACACATATCAATTAAAAACTCCAAAATAAAATTCATAAACAATCACCCCGTTTCATCTCCTATTTATCATAGATGATAAATGACTTAAAATTTGTCGATTAAAAAATAGGCAATAAAAAAATCATAGTACTAACATACTATGATTTTTTTAATGAAATTAAGCAGCCATGAACCAGAAATACGCAAGAACGATAATTCCTAATACAATGCGATACCAACCGAATACTTTAAAGTCATGTTTCTTGATGTATCCCATTAAGAACTTAATCGCTAAGATTGAAACGAAGAATGCTACTAACGTTCCTGTTCCTAATATAATAGCTTCGGCGGATGTAAAAACAAATCCAAACTTTAATATTTTTAATAAACTTGCTCCAAGCATGACCGGAATCGCTAAGAAGAACGTAAACTCTGAAGCGACATAACGTGAGGCACCAATTAAAATGGCTCCGACGATTGTTGCCCCAGAACGAGATGTTCCTGGTACCAACGCTAATAATTGGAAGACTCCAACCATGAAGGCAAATTTATATGTAATCTGTGTTAAATCATTAATGACTGGACGACGTCCTTTATTACGATTTTCAACAACAATAAATAAGACTCCATAAATAATTAACATTAAGGCAACTGTTAGTGGGTTAAATAAATACTCATCAATGACATCGTCAAATAATAAACCAATGACAGCAGCTGGTAAACAAGCAACAACAATCTTGAACCATAAATTCATCGTATCGTTTTTAACTTTAAATCCACCTTTAAATTCAAATGGGAATAACTTATCCCAAAATAAACAAACAACCGCCATAATCGCTCCAAGTTGAATAACAACGAAGAACATTTCCATAAACTCAGGCGTCATATTTAATTTAATAAACTCATCGACTAAAATCATATGTCCTGTACTACTTACAGGTAGCCATTCCGTAATCCCCTCAACAATTCCTAAGAAGATTACCTTTAAAATCTCAATAAAATCCACAACTAACCCTCCTAAATTCTAATCTTTAATCAATCCCCAATCAGCATTGATTTCTATAACCTCTTTATGATACTACGGATTACTTGTTAAGAAAATACTAAAATTGCATAAACTTACATCGCAATATCCGTTATAATAATTAAAAAAAGGGGGATAATGGATGAAAAAATTAAAAATATTTCTTATAACGCTCATTGGAGTCATGATATTGGGTATTTTCTTGTATTCACAAAACAAATGGATTAGCGTGGAGCAGATCACTGTACAGTCAACACGACTTCCACAAAATTTTGACGGATTTAAAATCATGCATCTCTCTGATTTACATGGACAATACTTTGGAAAAAATCAGAGTGATTTACTTAAAAAAATTAATACTTTTAAACCAGATTTAATTGCTATTACAGGGGACCTTTTCGATTCATCTTATGATGATGAAGCAAGTTTTAGCTTAATCGAACAGCTAAGTGATTATCCTGTTTATTTTGTGACGGGAAATCATGAAGCGTGGGAAAGCCATTTTAAAGAATTAAAAGAACGCCTTGTCCAAATGGGAGTCCGCCTATTACATAATGAACATGCAACGTTAGAGATTAATGGTCAATCAATTGAATTAGTCGGAATTGATGATCCTGATTTTGGTTCATCTGTGGATAACAATTTACGTATTGCATTACAAGAGAGTGAGTCAAATAAATTTAAACTTTTATTGTCCCATCGTCCTGAAGTATTTGAAACTTACGTTGAATCAAATATTGATCTTGTCTTATCTGGACATGCTCATGGTGGACAATTTAGACTTCCTTTCATTGGAGGACTAGTTGCCCCAAATCAAGGACTCTTCCCTGAGTTTTCAGAGGGAACTCATACCAAAAATCAAACAACGATGATTATTAGCCGAGGCCTTGGAAACAGTATTATTCCTCAACGGCTCTTTAATCGTCCACATTTAATTGAAATCACATTAAAAGCGGGTGCATTTATGCACCCGCTTTTTTAGCTCGGTAAGATAGTGATGTGCTATATGGATTTCATAAAAAAGATGAAATGATTTAAATATTATAATTGTTGATCTTCCACAGCGTCTAACCAAGCTTTAATATCTGTGATAATAGAGCTAACACATCCATTTTCAAATGGAGATTTTAAATTGGCATACTCAACTAATCCTAAGAATGATTTTGTTCCTCCAACTTCACATAAACGTACGTAATCATTCCATGCTTCCTCGCGGTTATCATACATACGTTTCCAGAACTGTAACGCACAAATTTGCGCTAATGTGTAATCAATGTAGTAGAATGGACTACCAAAAATATGCGATTGTTGGAACCACCAACCACCGCGCTCTAAAAAGTCACATCCTTCATAGTTTTTGTGTGGTAAGTATTGTTTCTCAAGTTCACGCCAAGCCGATTTACGTTGGGCTGGCGTTGCATCTGGATTATAGTAAACAAAATGTTGAAACGCATCGACAACAATTCCATAAGGAATAAATTTAATCGCTGATCCTAAATGAGTAAATTTATATTTTTCAGTATCTTCTTTAAAGAATAAGTTCATCCAAGGCCAAGTGAAAAACTCCATACTCATTGAGTGAATTTCACAGCTTTCATAAGTTGGGAAGTTTAATTCAGGTGTCTCAATCCAACGTGACGAGTAAACTTGGAAAGCATGTCCCGCTTCATGCGTTAGAACGTCAATATCTCCTGCTGTTCCATTAAAATTTGAGAAAATAAATGGCGCTTTATATTCTGGGATATAAGTACAATATCCCCCACCTGCTTTCCCTGGTTTATTCACTAAATCTAATAACTCGCTATCGACCATGAAATCGAAGAATTCTTTTGTTTGTGGCGACAATTCATGATACATTTTCACACCATTTTCTAAAATCCATTCTGGTTCTCCTTTAGGTGTGGCATTTCCTGTTGTAAATTCAAACTTTTCATCAAAATAACGGAGTGTTCCATATCCTAAACGTGCCTCTTGGCGATTATATAATGAGGTTGCCACTGGCACAATATAATCTAAAACTTGCTTACGGAAGTTTTCAACCATTTCAGGATTATAATCACTACGTGTCATACGAACATATCCTAGTTCAACGAAATTATTGAATCCTAATTTTTTTGCGATACGTGTACGAACTTTAACTAATTGATCATAAATCTCATCAATTTCTGCTTCATGCTCCTCGAAAAAGGCATATTTAGCTTTTGAAGCAGCTTCACGAACGGTACGATCTTCACTTAATAAATATTTCCCCATTCCAGGTAGGGTACGTTCTTCACCATCAAATGGAATTTTAGCTGACGCTAATAATTTCGTATATTGGCTCGATAATTTATTTTCCTCTTGTAAATCTGCAATAATTTCAGGAGAAAAAGCTTTTAAACGATAATCTAAAATGGTAAAGAATTGTTTACTTAACTTTTCTTCTAATTCATTTCGATAAGGTGATGAAACGACGGCGTCATAAAATAATGAATTAATTTCTTCATAAAGCGGTCCATATTCATCCCAATAATTTTGCTCAGCATCATAAAATTCATCACGTGTATCAATGCTGTGACGAATTGATGCTAATGTAGCCATCGTCTCAATATGATTGCGTGTCTCATTAATTCCAGTCACGATGTTGAGTTGTTCTGAGGCACTTGATGCCACCTTAAATTGATCAATTAATGACGTCATGGTCGCTTTATATTGATCAAAGTTTGGTCGTTCGTATTTAAACTCAGAAAATTTCATTTATCTCACTCCTAACATAGATTCGATTTACCTTATAATTTGCGTTATCTAAAATAACTCATTCCAATTTGTTTCCCCACATCTTAGATAATTTAAGGTATTACCGCTATTATACTATATCCTCTTAAGTTTTGTATGTTTTTACCAAATGTTTTTTTTAATTGTACACTTTGCATTGACTATTTCCATCATTTGTTCTAAAATCTTAACTATTAGGTGTCTTGTCACCTGTAAACTTAAGGGGAGATTCATATGATCAATCAAATTCTTGGGACACTGTATGGAATGGCAATCGGAGATGCCATGGGAATGCCATCTGAACTCTGGAGTCGTCAAAAAGTTAAAATTTTTTTTGGTAATATCCATACTTTCCTAGATGGACCTAGTGAAAACGAGGTCGCTTACCAATATAAAAAAGGGCAGTTTACGGATGATACAGCCCAAGCTCTTCTCATACTAGATTCACTTATCGCAAAAAACTTCCACTTCGAGCCTGATGATTTTGTTGAACGGTTATTAAATTGGGCTAAAGAGGAAAAAGCTTTTGAAAAAAATATCTTAGGTCCAAGTTCTAAAGCAGCTTTACTCGGTATTCAAGCAGGCGATGATGTCACAAAAATTACGAACCAAGCACAAACAAACGGGTCAGCGATGCGTATTGCACCAATTGGGTGTTTATTTCACCCTACACAAAAAGCGGAACTAATTAAATTCGTTAGTCAAATTTCTAAAGTCACTCATAGTAGCGACGTGACCCTTGCTGGCGCTTGTATGGTTGCCGCTGCTGTCAGTGGAGCCATGGCTTATGACACCTTCGATCACATTTTAGAATTTGTCTATTCAACAGAGGCCCCTGCAAGAGAATTAGGATTCGAAACCATTAACCCTTCATTAAGTACGCGTACCCGTTTAGGCATTGAATTAGCTAAACAACATGCAGGAGATGATGAAAACTTTCTAGAGTCTATCTATCAAACCATTGGATGTGGTGTTTTAATGAGTGAATCTGTTCCTGCCGCCTTGTCTATTGCTTATTATGCTAAAGATGTCGAACATTGTAGCTTACTTTGTGCTAATTTAGGGGGCGATACCGATACAATTGGGGCCATGGCTTGTGCCATTCGTGGAGCATATGAAGGTTATTCTTCCATTCGTTCCGAACTCATTGAAGAAATTAATCAATCGAATTCAGTTAATTTTATAAGATATGCGAACCACTTAAACGAGGCAAGGGGGACTTTGATATGAAAATATTAGTTCTGGGTAACGCCATTGTTGATGTTATACTCAATATTAAACATTTACCTCAAACAGGAGATGATATTTACTGTCAAAAACAAGCCGTCAATATTGGGGGATGTGCATATAATGTTGCAACTATTTTAAAACACTTTAATGTGAATCATGATCTTGTCGTTCCGATTGGCGAAGGTTCATATGCAACCATGATTAAACAAGAACTTATTCATGAAGGCTATCAGCTTCATATTCAAGATGACCGTGCTGATAACGGTTATTGTCTTTGTTTAGTAGAAGAGGGAGGAGAGCGGACTTTTATTACCGTTCCAGGTATTGAGAAGGACTATAAATTAGAATGGCTATCCCAATTAGATGCCTCTAATTATGAGACGGTTTATTTATCAGGTTATGAAATGGAAGGAAAAAGTGGAGAAATCATTAGTCAGTGGTTAAGTGAACAATCCATTCCAAACATTTACTTTGCTCCAGGTCCACGCATTACATTTATTGAAGAAGAAACGATGAATAAACTTTTAAATTTAAAACCTATTTTACATCTTAACAAATCAGAAGCTTTATCATTTACTCAAACAACTGAATTATTAGAAGCAGCTCAATCTTTAGTTGAACGAACACAAAATGAAGTCTTTATTACACTAGGGGAAAAGGGCGTTCTTCATTATCATGAAATGGCTGACTTCATTCCATCGGTACCAGCAACTGTTGTAAATACCATCGGAGCAGGGGATAGTCATTTAGGAGCAATCTTAGCAACTCGTGCACTTGGATATGACACTTTAACGTGTTGTGAAGTTGCTAATAAAGTAGCTGCAAAGGTTGTGAGTTTAAAAAGCAGTAAATTAGAAAAAGAAAATTTTAATAAGGGGGACTTTCTTTTATGTCAACATTAGTGATGAAAACAAAAAACTATTTTAGCGATTGGACATTATTCGAAATTTCATGGTTAATCATTTCCACCTTAACCATGTTAACGTTAAGTATCATTTGGGGAGATTCACCGATGGCACTGATCAGTGGGGTAACAGGTATTATTTCGGTTGTTCTTTGTGCTAAAGGTAAAATTTCAACCTATGCATTTGCCTGTGTTAACGTTGGACTTTATGCGATTATTGCTTATCAAAATCGACTATTTGGTGAAGTCATGTTAAATGGATTTTACTATTTACCGATGAATATCGTTGGATTTTATATGTGGCGTAAACAAAAAGATGATGCAGGAACAGTTATTGTACGTCGTTTAACACCTAAACAAATCATCTTATTAATTATTGGATTATTAATTGCCATAACCGCTTATTGGCGTGTCCTCGTTGCACTTGGAGGAAATCTTCAATTAATTGACTCAATTACAACCGTTCTTTCGATTGTTGCTTTCTTACTTCAGATTGGTCGTTTTATGGAACAATGGATTTTGTGGATGATTATCAATGTCTTCTCCATTACGATGTGGTCACTATTACTCGGAACACCGGAAGGTAGCGTCACAATGATTATCATGTTCTCAGCTTATCTAATTAATGGAGTCTATGGATTTAGAAACTGGTTAAAATTAAGCAAGGTCAATTAGTCACCCACTTATCTAGTTCATTCGATATCAAAATAGAAATATATCTTCCCCTTTTAAATTAATATCCTATATAAATTCTTTTAAACTTCTATATTTAGAAAAGACTGTCATTCATCCTGACAGTCTTTTAATTTAATCCCATAAAAAGCTCGTTCGATTCATCACACTTAAAACATAATCTTCTAAAATTAATTGATCCTGATAAATCTCGGTAGCAGCTTGTACCCCTACATAACGAAGATGCCATGGCTCATATTGATAACCTGTTTCCGCCGTTCGATCTTGTGGATATCTTACAATGAAACCAAAGCGATACGCATTTTCAGCAACCCACTTACCTTCTTCTGTTTCTCCAAATGATTCAGTTAAACCACCGTGAACACCATCTGATGTAATATCAATAGTTAACCCTGTCTGATGTTCACTATGCCCTGGTCGTGCACTATATGTATCAGCTGCTTCAACCCCATCTTGTTCCACATATCGTCCATATAAAGAAGCTTGTGTCGCATAAGAGCGATAACCACTTCTAGCAATTAATTCATACCCTTCTTTTTGGGCAGCTGTGAATAATTCTTTTAAAGCATCAGCGGCCTCTTTTCTTAAATAATTCGCTTCGTTACTCTTATCATTATTATAGAGAGGCACTTCTAAAAAGACCAAATCATCGGGTTCATAATCTTCAGGTAAACTATAATTTTTATTCACTAAAACACTTAAACTATCAGGATTTTCTACTTGTATAATATTCTCATAAAAGACAGGTACACTATCCTCATTCAACGGGGCAGCTTCTGCTCCTGCTGAAATCATCGTTATGATTCCAATCATCATGAATAAACCACTCACTACCATCATTAAAATCTTTATTCTACTCATCTTGCATCCTCCTTCACCACTTAATTGCCTTATTATTGAATAAAATTTTATTTTTTAAACAATTTTAGGTAAAATGGTCACAAAAGAAATCTTTAATCCGTTTAAAGGGTAGGATTTGAAAGGAGAGTGAGATGATGCAGGCAAAGTTATTAGATGAAACCTTTGCGACAGGGGATGAATTAGAATTACAACAAGCCATTGATTTATATGGACATGCATTAATGAGATATTGTCATAACATTTTATGTGATTACCATGAAGCAGAAGATGTCGTTCAAATGACATTTTTAAAAGCCTTTGATAAACGACACCAATTCCAAAATGGGACGTCACTATCGGCATGGTTATATCGTATTGCTTACTCAATCTGTATAGATCAATTACGAAAAAGAAAGTTGCGATTTTTTATAATTACACCTCAAATTCAAAACACAGGGATGAGTGAAGAATTATTAGAAGCACTTTCTAAACTTTCAGGAATGGAGCGCGCACTCATCTTCAACCGAATTATCGAAGAACGCGACTACAAAGAATTAGAAGAAATTTATCACCTTCCCGCTGCCACACTTCGTAAACGATACGAACGTTCACGTAAAAAATTGGCCAAACAGCTCATTGAAATTCAAAATTCAAACGAGGGGAGTCTAATCATTCATGAAATTTAGCCAAGAAGAGCAGCTCATTAAGAAAACGCTAGAACAAGTTGAAACACCAAACATTGAAAACTTATATGAACAAGTTAATCAACGTCGTTCAAAATCTAAATCATTTAAATATAATCGTTCTTTTAAATTAGTCATTATCCCAAGTCTTTGTTGCTGTTTATTATTTATGATGGCTTTTGATAACCGTTATGTTCAAAAATTCATTGAGTTAATTGGTTATGAAGTCTATTCAGCCCTACAACCGATTCGACTTATCGATGAACATGATGGAATTCGCCTAGAAGTCATCGGCGCAATGAATGACGATGAAACAGCTGTTGCTTATTTGACACTACAAGATTTAACGGGGGAAATCTTTGATGAAACACTAGATATCTATAATTATACAGCAACTGGCGTCCGTGCCTTAACCATGCCGTTAATTGCTTACGATGAAACGACAAAGACTGCGACGTTTCGTCTACAAGGAAATGGAGGAAAAAACTTAAATGAAAGAGAGATTATCGTTGGCATTCAATCTTTTTTAACTCAAAAAGAAAAATATGAAGAGCATGATGTCCTAACGGATTGGTCTATTCTCGAGACTCATAAAGCTGAAACTATCCTATTCAAAGAGGGCGTTAGTTCTGGTGGCGACGGACTATACTATTTTGAAGAAACTAAAAAAGTATTGAAACCAAGAGAACTTGACTTAGAAATCCCAGGGCTAAACTTTGTTCGACTCTCGAATATTGGATTTATTGATAATAAACTTCATATTCAACTCGAATGGCGGGAAGATAACATCGATGATCATGGCTTCGTCTATTTAGTTAATAGCCTAGAAGAAAAAGTTGATAACTATTTCAAAAATATTTCATTTGGCGTTGATCAAGAAAACAATCTTGTCTATGGACGAAATCTAGAGGAATACGTCTTTGATATCTCACCAGATGAGTTGTCTCAATTTAAACTTCAAGGTGATTTTGTGTACAACGGACAATATACCGAAGGAGATTGGAGAGTAAAATTCAAGTTAGACTCAACGACAGAAGAAATCAAACAAGCGGTTGATTTAACATTTGATGAAACATTAATTAATGAAATTAACATCTCAGCACTTGGTGTCACACTAAGAGGCACCGAAACTGAGGAATCATTACAAGTCAAAATTCTTTTGGACAATGGTGAAATTCTTGAATCCGACTCAAGTATCCAAGTGACAGATGGAACTGTGGATAACTCAGAATTTGTCATAAAAATACTATTTCCCGGTCTATTAGATTTATCAAAAATTAAAATGATTCAAATCAATGATAAATATATTACATTAAATAAGGAGGAATAACTCTTGGTTAATCTCACTTTATTCACGCTAATTTTCGCTACTCCAATTTATCTGGTTTATGCCTTAATTTTAAAACTGTTAAAAAAAAGAACAGATTGGAAACTATCCATCTGTTTCATCGAATTTATTTTTTGTTGTTACTTCGTTAATCTTTTACGCTTAACAGGTATGTTTAACATTTGCTTAAGTAATTTTTCTGACTCTCACGCTTCTCCAAATATAGTTCCTATTATAAATACATTAAAAGAAGTCATGGATTATGGTTTTTATGTTTTAAAACAAGTTTGCTTAAATATCCTACTATTTGTACCATTTGGCCTTTTAGTTGGTTTAATCAAACAATCGGGACGAAACATTTTAATTGCTTCCCTTATTATCTCAGTGACAATTGAGGCACTTCAATATTATAATGGTCGTTTTGCTGATATTGACGATGTCATTTGGAATGTTTCAGGTGCATTAATTGGTTATCTCATCTATCTTAGTTATCAAAAAATAAAACATTTACTCATGATTCCAAAAGCAGCTACAAATTAGCTGCTTTTTGCTTGTTCGTTTAAAAAGTTTTTAATTCCTTCCATAATACCAGTCACCACTTTATCTTGATAGTCTTTAGTTTGAATAAGCTCACGTTCAGTATCATTTGAGATATAGGCACTTTCAATTAAACAAGCTGGCATTTTAGCTTCTCGAATAACCACTAGATTAGTTACTGCTCTAACATGACGATCTTTAGCCTGTGTATAATTAATCAGCGCTTCTTGAATACAGTTTGCTAATTGACCATCGAGTGTTTCTTTCCCAGGGTTATAAAAAGCTTCAATCCCATGAACACTCGAATCTTTAAAGCTATTTTGATGAATACTAATAAGTAAATCACCTTTCGCTTTATTGGCTAATTTCGCACGATTAATTAAACTAATCGCTGTATCATCGGTTCGGGTCATCACAACTTTATAGCCTTTTCTCTCTAATCTTTTTTGTAATTTTAGTGCGATTTGAAGATTAATATCTTTTTCTTGAATCCCTCTTTTGACACTACCTGGATCCGTTCCACCATGTCCGGCATCAATAATAATAATTTTTCGATTTTGCTTAAAGAAGTAATCAAAACACTTTGTTTTTTGTATCGAAGCAGCCAAAGTTGATGTGAGAGGAATAAATAAAAGACTTATCATTACAAAAGCTACGATGAATCGAGCAAAATATTTATTTTTTGATTTATTTATCAAATTTCATCTTCCTTTCGTCCGATGGCTATCTACGAACTAAGAGAGTTTTGTCGAACATAAAGCTATTATGTAGTATAGTTAATTCTCTCCAAAACATACGATAAAAGAAAAACCAGAATGTTCATATCATCATTCTGGTTTTATATTAGATTCATTCAAGAAATTTTCAATTCCAGTTATTATTCCTTCAACAACTTTGTTTTGATAATCTTCAGAAGTAATCAAATCAAGTTCATAATCATTAGAAATAAATGCTGTCTCGACTAACACAGCAGGCATCTTTGTTTCACGTGTCACGACTAAACCATTATCTGATCGAATTCCACGATTTTTTGCACCTGTTTCATTAATTAGTGCCTCTTGAATCATTTGCGCTAATTGTTGATCATTTGTTGTTTTATCACTATTGTAATACACTTCTATTCCATTAACACTCTCATCTTGAGCATAACAATTTTGGTGAAGACTAATAAATAAGTCTGCCTCTTGTTCGTTAGCGAAATCTGAGCGTTCTCTTAATTCTAATGAACTATCATCTTCACGAGTCATTAAAACCGCATATCCATTTTCGATTAAGACTTCTTGAAGTTTTAAGGCAATTTCTAAATTAATATCTTTTTCTAAAATACCTTGACTATCACTTCCTGGATCAATACCACCATGACCCGCATCAATAATAATCAATGGCTGAGTAGTGGTAACAGTGCGTTCATTTTCATAATAAGATTGTGCAATCATAGTTTGCGAGGTTTTTGAATAATAAATTGATAATGCAAGGCCACTCATGATTGCTACGATTAAGAACAATGAAATTAAATTACGCTTAATTAAGCGCCTCTTTCGGTTTCTTCTCATACGGTTCTCCTTTCTCTTTTAACCCTTTTGATTTAAGGAGATTGTAATACACAAACCTTAGAAAAACCTTAAACATCCTTTTTGATGACATTTTTCCTGTCGAAGATACGACTATTATGTAGTATAGTTTATTTCGACTGAACAATACTATTACTAGGTGAACGCCTGAATTTTTTTAGAGATGGAGTGAATCACATGCTTAGAAAACTCGATCATCGATATATGGGTGGCGCTGTTTATGATTGGTTAGAAACAACCTATCATTTTTCATTTGCTGATTATTATAATGAAGCAAATATTAACTTTGGAGTTCTTCGTGTCCTAAATGACGATATGATCGCCCCTCACACCGGATTTGATACACATCCCCATAAAGACATGGAAATCATCACTTATGTCGTTGAGGGAGAACTAACTCATAAAGATAGCATGGGGAATGTCGGTATCTTAAAACGTGGACAAATGCAATATATGAGTGCAGGAACAGGTATTACTCATAGTGAGTATAACAATACTGACGTTCCTTTACGCTTACTTCAAATTTGGATTGTGCCGGATAAAAGAGGGCATCAACCAACATATGGCGAATATCACTTTGACTGGGAAGCACGTCATAACCAATGGCTTCATATGGTTTCTGACATCCATGAGGATGCTCCTATCACTATTAATCAAGATGTGAATATTTATACCATTTTATTAGATGAAGGAAATATTGCCGATATTAATGTAGCCTTTGGGCGTCAAGCTTATCTCATGCAAATCGAAGGCTTCTCAACGGTCAACGAGATTGCTGTAAAAGAAAAAGATGCGATTGAAATTATCGAAGATAATATTCATATTGAAGCAACTCATACGTCACACTTCATTGTTATCGATATGCCAAAATCCTCTCATCCTTATATGTAAAAAAGCAAAGGCACTAGCCTTTGCTTTTTAAACTTTTCCTCTTTTTTCTTTCAATTAAACATGTTATGTTAAGACCAAAAGGGGGAATTTTATTATGAAGACAATTCGATATTTAGTCGGATTATTACTCATTCTAATAGGTGGATTTTCGCTCATCACTTACATCTTTCATCTAAATAATGAACTAATTCATCATCTATGGTTTTTATGCGTGTTAATCCCAGGACTTTATTTTGAAATGAACTATTTTCAAACAAGAAAAAATCCTGGACAACTTGTTCCAGGAGGAATTTTAACCGTAATTGGATTATTATTTTGTTTTGAAATTTTAACCCGATGGGATTATTCTAATTATACATGGCCTATTTACTTATTAGCGGTAGCATTTGGATTGCTACAACTTTATTTATATGATCATAAAGACAAAGGACTCTTAATTCCCATTACGATTCTTTGCTTCATTTCACTTCTTTTTTATGTCCAACTTTTCATTTCATCATCACTACTACTTGCTATTTGCTTAATTATCATTGGACTTTATATTCTCTTGCGAAAAAATAAGGTGTGAAGTTTATCCTCACACCTTTTATTTATGATATAAAAAAAGACTTAGGTTTTAGCCTAAGTCTTAATGATTAAATTAGAATCCTGGTAAGAAGATTGAAGCACCAGGTCCTAATGGTAAGTTACATACGAACCATACAATTAATAATAATGTCCATCCGATTAATAAGAATACTGAGTAAGGAACCATTGTTGAAATTAAAGTTCCGATTCCTGATTTCTTATCGTATCGAGCAGCAAATGTTACGATTAATGCGAAGTAGCTCATTAATGGAGAGATTAAGTTTGTTGTTGAATCTCCGATACGGTAAGCCATTTGTGTGAATTCTGGTGTGAATCCAACTTCCATTAACATCGGAACGAATACTGGAGCTAAGATTGCCCATTTAGCTGAAGCTGATCCCATGAAGATGTTAATGAACGCTACAACTAAGATGAATAAGATGACTAATGGAATACCTTGTAATCCGATTACTTTTAACATCTCTGCACCTTTGTTTGCAATGATTGTTCCTAAGTTTGAATAATTGAAGTAAGCAACGAATTGAGATGCGAAGAATACTAACACAATGTATGATCCCATTGAAGCCATACTTTTACCCATTAAGTTCATGACATCTTTATCATTCTTAACCACTTTAGATCCAACTCCATATGCAATCCCTGCGATGGCAAATACTAAAGCAATGATAAGAACCATTGAATCCATGAATGGTGATTTTAAGATTCCTTGAATCCCTGCATCAGTTCCACGTAAGAATCCGTTAGCTGGAACGACTAATGCTGCTAAACCTGCAACTGATAATAATGTTGCGATTCCAGCGAAACGTAATCCGCGTTGTTCTTCTTTAGAAACTGTCATTGCACTTTCTTCAACTGTCGCATCACCTGTATATTTTCCTAAACGTGGTTCAACGATTTTTTCAGTTACAATTGTACCGATAACTGTAATTAATACTGTTGAAGCGATTAAGAACCACCAGTTACCTGTCATCTCTACTACATAATTTGGATCGGCTAATTTAGCACCTTCTGTTGTTAATCCTGCTAATAATGAATCAGTAGGACCAACCATCACGTTAGCACTGAATCCACCAGATACCCCGGCAAATGCCGCTGCAAGACCTGCAATTGGGTGACGTCCCATACTTAAGAAGATAATAGCTCCTAATGGGATTAACACAACGTATCCTGCATCAGATGCGATACTTGATAAAACCCCTGCAAGTACAACTACAACTGTAATTAAACGTTTTGGAGTACTCATTACTAATTTCTTTAATAATGATCCAATTAAACCTGTTCCTTCAGCAAGTCCAACCCCAAGTAAAGCAACTAATACTGTTCCAAGTGGTGCAAACCCTGTGAAGTTTGTTACTGCTGATTTAAATAAATATTGAACACCTTCTCTTGATAAAAGGCTTTGAACTGTTACCGTCATTTCTTCAACCGTATTCGTCGTACGATTGATCCCCTCATAAGTTACTGATACACCTGCAGCTGATAAGATAGCTGATAAAACAACAATTACTGCACTTAAAATTAAGAAGATTGTTGCTGGGTGTGGTAATGCATTACCGATTTTTTCTACTCGGTCTAGAAGAGTTAATTTCTTCTTTTTCACTTTCTCACTCATAGAATACCTCCTTGATTTCAATCCCTTTCCCATAATTTAGGTGAGGTAGTTTATATGGTTAAACATATCTAATTATATCTATAAAATTCGACCAATTTCCACTGTATTTTTTTTCCATATGATTAAAAATACATTATTTTTCTACAATTATAGCCATAAAATTGTATATTATTTGTCAAAATACCGACTTATATCTATACTAATATCATTCAATCATATAAATTGTAAAAAAATAATAAAATTCAATTTCAAAACTTGAAAGGAGGTAATGATTCTTGAGTCATCTCATCATTTTAATACTTTCACTTAGCGCGATTATGATTTTAGCTTACCGAGGATACTCGACAATTATCACCGCCCCCATTATTTCACTCATAACTTTATTTCTGACTTTTGGATTAGATAGTCATCTGATGGCTAACTATACTCTAGTCTATATGGACGGATTTGCGGGATTTGTTAAAAACTATTTTCCACTATTTTTAACAGGAGCAATTTTTGCTAAATTGATGGAGGAAACGGGTTATGCGCATGCAATTGCTCACTTTATAACCAAATGGATCCAACCTAAGCGAGCGATTTTAGCCGTTGTCCTTTCCGGTGCACTCCTAACTTATGGAGGTGTTTCTCTTTTTGTCGTTGCTTTTGTTCTTTATCCCATTGCAACATTACTCTTTAAAGAAGCCGATATTCCAAAACGACTCATTCCTGGAACAATCGCTCTTGGTGCTTTTACATTTACGATGACAGCTTTACCAGGAAGTCCTGAAATTCAAAACATCATTCCTATGACTTACTTCCAAACAGATACTTTTGCTGCTCCAATTATTGGCCTCATTGCTAGCATCTTGATATTTACTTTAGGAATGATCTACCTAAACTTTCGAGCAAAATCTGCCCATAAAAATCATGAGGGCTACGGGTTTAATGAAGAAATGAAATCAAAAACATCTTCTAAAACACCATCAATTTGGTTAGCTATCTCCCCGATTATAATCATCTTCGCCTTGAACCTCTTCTTCTCAAAAGTCTACTATCCAAATGTAGATGGGACTTATCTAGAATCGTTCAATACAACACTCGATAGTATGTCTGGAACATGGAGCGTTATTATCTCAATCGCAATTGCGATTTTATTTATCCTTTTATTGAATATCAAAAAACTTAAAAACCTCCAATCTATTTTAGATACCGGAGTTAAAAATTCATTTATTCCCCTTTTAAACTCAAGTGCTATTGTCGGTTATGGAAGTATCATCAAAACACTTCCTATTTTCCTTGGAATTCAAACCATGATTTTAAACCTTTCACCGAATCCAATTATTGCTGAGGCCCTTTCAGTTAATATCATTTGTGGTCTAACTGCCTCTGCCTCAGGTGGTCTTGGAATTACCTTAAATGCTTTAGCACCAACATTTTTACAAATGAGTGAGCCTCTTGGAATTACACCAGAAATTCTACATCGTATTGCGTCTTTATCATCTGGCGGATTAGATACACTTCCTCATAACGGAGCCGTCATTACAACACTAGCGATTTTTGGCCTAACACACAAACAAGCTTATAAAGATATCTTTGTGACATCCGTTGTTATTCCAATCTTCGTTACTTTCTTGATCGTACTAGGAACCTCTGTAATTTTTATCTAAAATAAAAACGCCGATTTATCGGCGTTTTTTTAATCTTATTAAGTAATAAAATCCAACTCCAATCCCACCACAGGTTATCCCTACCATTAGATGATTAAAAATAAATCCCATCATCATCATTAAAATCATCCCTATGATCAAAATACTATTCTCTATTAAATCATCTTCAGACGTCTCAACTTCTTGTTCATAAAATCCTAAACGCTCTAATGTTCTGAGGTTAATTCGATCTCTTAATAATTCATCTAAACTTACATTAAACCAATCTGATAATGCCATTAAACTATGCATATCTGGTATTTCGTCCCCTTCTTCCCACTTTGCAACTAACTGTTGTGGAACACCAATTTCTTCTGCCAGTTTTTCCTGGGAAATCCCTTTCGCTCTTCTTAATAATTGTAGTTTTTCGTTAAACTCCATCTCTTATCCCCCTTTTTACTTCTATCGTATTCATTTTCTATAATAGATATACATTTCTCATCAAGACAGGAACCTATTTACTACTTTTCTACTATGATATAGAAGCGATAGAAATAAGGAGGAGGACAGTATGGACTACCAAAAAGATTTAGATGCCTTTTATGATTCTATTAATGTTGATTATGCGGCCTATGTGGCTAATACTCTTTCTCAGTTTGGATCAAATGAAACTCTTGGATTTCGAATGGCTGGTTCAGAAGCAGAACTTGCAGCCGGTCATTTTTTATATCAAGAATTTAACAGTATTGGTTTAAAAAATGTTCGAAAAGAAAAAGTAATCGTTGATTCATGGGAGTTTAAGAATGGAGAGCTCTATTATCTAGATCAAAAGAATACGCCTCAAAAAATCACTTTAAGCGCCTATGCAAGCAACTGTATCCATGAGAATAAAACCTTTGACCTTGTTTATGTGGGGAAAGGAACAAAAAAAGATTACGAGAACATCGACGTTAAAGGAAAATTAGTACTCATTGATTTAGACTCTTATATTGGTTGCCAAATTGGTATTTGCGCCGTACAAGCAAGACAAAAAGGAGCTTATGGAATCATTGCTGCTCCTATAAATGAAAATCAAAAACTTCCAGCTGATGCGCTCACTTATGAAAATTTTACGGCACCCGCTGATATTCCAGCCTTTTCGATTAGTTTAAAAGATGCTTATATTCTTAAAACATTATTAATTCAATCACCTTCTTCTAAGATTTCGGTTATCTTGAATTGTTATAGTAAAGTTTCGCCTGATAGTACCTCATATAATATTATTGGTGAGATTCCAGGGAGAAATCCGAATGATATTATTTTAGTTATGTCTCATTATGATGGATTATTTCACAATTTTCATAGCGGAGCTTGTGGGTGTGGTTTACTACTAAGCTTAGCCCGTGCTTTAATTAATAGTCATTATATTCCGAGTAAAACAATTATCTTCATTGCCCATAGTGCGAAAGAATGGGGATTAACAAATTCCTCTTTCAATTGGTCCATTGGTGGATATCAACAGATTACTAAAAATCATCCTGAATGGGCCGAAAAAGCATTCGTTGCTATTAATTTAGAAGGTTTTGTCGCTCATGATGAATACGATTATCATCATATCCGTACGGCTTATGAATATAAGGAATTGGTTAATGCGATTCAAAAAATTGTAACGGGCTGTCCTTATAAACAAGGTTGTCTCATTGATGCACCAACCACCATCTTAAGTGATGACTTTGCCTACTCTCAAAGTGGGGTACCTACGATTATTAGTTATCGCCCAATTAACGAGAACCATTTAACGACTTATCAGACAAACTATGACCTAATTCACAATCACTTTAGTCGATCAGCTTTTGAATATTGTCATAAACTATATGGAACGATCATCATTTTATTTGATCAAATGAAGATTAAGCCCTTCAATTTTGAGAAACTGTTTCATGCCTTAGAAGAAAGTCTCGACTTTGAATCTTATCATCATTATAAAGAGCTCTATTTCCTCATCCATGATGCGAAATGGTGCGCTAAAAATCTTTATGAGTTTACTCAACGTAATCACTTTACTGATTCTGAAGCGAAATATATTAATCAACAGCTTCACTATCTCTACTTAATGATTCAGCAATCTTTTGTACGACTTTCATGGTATGGAGCAAATATTTTCCCACACGAAGCTCATCAAGAAAATATCCTTCATCTTCGTGAGGCGATTCGACTATTAAAAAAAGAAAAGCTAAAATCTGCCGTTGAACAGCTTTGTCGAGTTGACCTGAATCTCTATGCCTTCTACTTCGATAAAAAAACATATCAATTCTATATTCATCAGTCCTGTCATCAAGATGACGAACATTTAACTTGGGGACGAGATTTATTATTAAGTGAGCTCGATCTTTATGATATTATTGAAACGCTTCAGCGTAAGCATTCTTGGGAAGATATTTATGTTGAAATCCAGCATCTAAAAGAGATCTTAAAAGAAGAAGAGTTTCGCCAAGAAAAAGTGATTGAAGAAGAAATGGTGCATCTTAAACAAATCATTGATTGGATGCGCTCATTGTATCGACGTCCATAAATGCATAGTATAATAATCTATATATATATAAACAGATAAATATTCTACATCTCAAGTAGCAAATAAAAAAATACTGATATGTTTTACCTATCAAGGCAGCCTATAGTCCAATTAAAAATTTTCTCTGAAGAAAATTTATCTGGACTTATATAGATAGCGAAATGTATTTCATATTCTAACCATCAGGCTTAGTACACAAGTCTTTTTGATAAAAAGGCCAACTATAGTAGGGCTGGGGCACCTAGCGATTTCTCAAAGAAATCTAATCCCCCACTACTAGGGCATGGGCCACCTGCCGTTTCCAACGGAAATGTATCCTCCGCTGGTAGGGCATGGGTTACCTGCCATGCGAAGCATTTATCCTCAACCGGCAAGACTTTAGTTTTTACGATGTTAAAAACTTATCCGGACTTATATATATCATTGATAAGGTTGTGATTGTCATGCAAAAATTCAATGAAAAAATTATCGAAGCACCAAGAGGGGGAGCCTACGTTGAAATTCCCTTTAATGTTGAAGACATCTACCATGCAAAAAGAGTTAAAGTAAAAGCCTTATTTGAGACGATTGAATATCGTGGATCACTTGTTAAAATGGGAACTGATTGTCATATTCTTGGCATGCCAAAAGCCATTCGCGAGAAACTAAATAAACAAATTGGAGATTCAGTGTCTGTGACCATTGAAAAAGACGAAGAAGAACGAATCATCGAACTTCCAGTGGAATTTAAAGAAATCCTCCATCAGGAAACTGAAGCATTAGCCTTTTGGGAGACACTCTCATACTCTAATCAAAAAAAGTATATGACTTGGATAACTTCTGCTAAAAAAGAAGACACAAAAATGAAACGAATAGAGTCAGCTATCCAAAAATTAATTAATAAAGAACGCTATGTTAGATAACGTTATTGATAAGTGGGATAAAAAAATGGATTGGATAAGGTTAAATATAAAGTCATTTTTGTAATAACTTTTGTAAGAAATTAAATACTGTTCATAAATTTATAACCGAAAAAATGAGTGGTGCAAAAAGCACTACAAAAACAAAGAAGTTTTTAATAGAAAAGTCTCAGAATCATTGATCATAACAAAAAAGCAGCCATTATAAAAATGACTGCTTTTTGTTTGTAAAAACTGAGGTAAATTTAGTTGTTCAATCCTAAACCTGAAACTATTTAGTATTTAAACTGACTCAACATATAAATGTCTAAGACACTTAACCTAAAGCTACAAACAATAATGCAAAATATAATAGAGGAATTAGGTTTAATACTAGTCCTAAAAGACTTACCCACTTTTTCTCATATTTCAAAAATAGCGATAATATAGATAAGACTATCCCGATAATTCCTAATACAATCATAGCTATCATCGAAGAAGTTAAATAAGCAAATACTAAAATATTTAATAGGCATCCAATAACAATACTAACTAATCCTAATTTTTTAGCTAAACTAGTCATGATTTCCATTCCTCCTTTAAAAAATATTATACATATATTGTAACAAATAAAAAGAAAAGATTCAAAAATTTAACACTTCAATACACCGAAATAACAGGAAGGTAGCTGTCGCATTTATACATGTAAAGGAATTGCCTCAGAATTCACTATTAAATGATATAAGTCCCATTAATTTTTTCATATCGTAAAAAAATTTTAATGGGACTATAGGACGTCTTGATATCAATGTTTTTTATGATTTTAGTTTGAAATGAATAATTTGAAACAACACGTCTATGATTGGACTTAACGTGAGTTATTCTCTATAATGGATAATTGAAGAGCTTAACCAAAATAGAGAAATGAGGGAAAAATAATGAAATTAGAAAAAATTCAAAAACCAGATTACTTAAAAGTTCGTCATGCAATGATTGCAGGGGCTCGTACGATTGAAGATGTTAAAGTAATGACAGATCTTGATACAGTGGAATACGAAAACGACATTAAAGCTATCTTAGCAAGTATCTGTGGATGTAAAGGAACTTCATTAGAACAAGTAGTTACTTTAGCAAATGAAGGAAAAACAATTGAAGAAATCAAAGAAATGACAGGAACTGCTACAGCTTGTGGACGTTGTATTCATTTATTAGAAGCTGTTGTCGCTGCCAAAAAATAAAACTCCATCAGTGATGGAGTTTTTTATTTTGTTTTTAAATAAAAAACGGTAATCTGTGGCACATTGAACAATCGAAAAGGTGCCTTTGTATTTCCAATTCCCGTATTAACATATAAATTCATATCACGATTAATCTCATAAAACCCACGTACATATTTTTCAGCTAACGCTGTTGTCATTAAAGGTCCAACAAATGGGATATATACCTGTCCTCCATGACTATGCCCCGCTACCACTAAATCGACTGGATAATTGATAAAATCATCAGCTAAATCAGGCTCATGTAACATTAAAAGATTAAGGTGATTTTCTTGTATGCCTTTCATTGTCTGAATCGAATCATAATATCCAATCAAGGCATCATCAGCTCCAAAGAGACTAAGCGTCGTTCCTTTAATATTCAACGTTTCATGATTATTGAGTAACACGTTAAAACCAGCTGATTCCATTAAATCTTCATAAAAACGTTCAGCTCCCCCACCATAATCTCGATTCCCAAAAACAGCGTATTTTCCAAATTTAGATTTGATTTTAGATAAAACGATTGCTATTTCATCGATAGCTCCATCATAATTAGCCGCATTATCCATTAAATCACCCGTAAATAAAACGAGATCTGCCTCCTGTTCATTGATTTTATCAACGACTTCTTGTAAGTCTTCAATCGTAAAAAAGTCACCTAGATGTGTATCTGAAAATTGCACGACTTTAATCGCTTCGCCTTGAATTTTACTAAGTGGCACATCATGAGAAATCACTCGTAACAACTTTGGTTCAACAAAGGTTGAATAAAGTATGATTAAAATTCCAAATAAAATCAAATACCCTAATCGCTTAAAAAATACTTTCATCTGCTCATCCTCTATACTCTCGTTTGTTATCTTTACAAACTTATATTGTACTCCCCTTAAATTTAAATCACAAATACTATTTTTAAATTAATTTCACTTTAAATGTCGAAAGATTTATTAATCTATTTAATCCTTATTGATTGCTTTCATTTGGAAATTTTAGTATAATAAGCTCAATCATATTTTATAATTAAGAAAGGATGACGCCAGATGAATTCAACATTAACTAATCTGTATGATTATAGCTATTATTGTTAAGTTTGTATTTATGCTTGGAGTCATTCCCATCATAGGTACAAACTTTTAGACGTTTGTCTCTATGATGGCTATATCTTATTATAAAATAGATGCCGCATAGATAAAAAACTATGTGGCCCTTTTATTAAAAGCTTATCAAATTACCACATAGTCTATTGAAACTATGTGGTTTTTTTATTCATACGATAGAAAAGAGGAGAAAAAAAGATGAAGCAAAAAAAAGATATCATTATTGTAGGATTTGCATTATTTTCAGTATTTTTCGGAGCAAGTAATTTAATTTTCCCACCATTTATCGGGGTTACTTCCGGAAGTGAATGGTTAACAAGCTTTTTAGGGTTTGTTTTAGGGGATGTCGGAATTATTTTACTTTCAATTTATGCCATCGCTAAATGTGGTGATTATCAATCCATTGTTGGACGTGCAGGTAAAAATTTTGGACTAAGCCTAGAAATTATGATGATGCTTTGTTTAGGGCCAATTTTAGCTATTCCTAGAACAGCCGCAACTACATTTGAGTTAAGTATTACGCCATTAATTCCAGGAGTAAACTCAGTCTTTTTCTCAATTATCTTCTTTGCCTTAACCCTTATATTAACGATTCGTCCAACAAAAGTAATGGATATTATCGGGAAGTTCCTAACTCCTGTTTTATTAATTTGTCTAGCTTTCTTGATTGGAAAAGGAATGATATCTCCACTTGGAACATTAAATAATGAGATTAATTCAAATGAATTATTCGTTACTGGATTAACGCAAGGATATCAAACAATGGATGCTTTAGGAGTTGGAGGAATCACTGCATTCATGATAGCTTCTTTCATAGGGAAAGGATATACCTCACAGGAAGAACGTATTAAGTTAACGATTAACGCAACGATACTTGCTTGTTGTGGGTTAGCCTTAATATATGGTGGGTTAACTTACTTAGGAGCAACTGTTTCTAATCAATTTGATGCCTCTGTTTCTCAAACTGCTTTATTAGTTGCAATTACTCATCAATTAATGGGACAATCAGGAACAATTATTTTAGGTATTATTGTCGCATTAGCTTGCCTAACAACAGCAATTGGTCTAACTTCTATTACAAGTAAATATTTCGAAGACGTGACAAACAAAAAACTAAAATATGAACACATCGCTATTTGTATTTGTACCTTTAGCACAATTGCCTCAACAATTGGAGTCGATCAAATTATTGCGCTATCAGTTCCTATCTTAACTATTATTTACCCAGTATCCATTATCCTAGTTATTTTAAGTGTCTTAAAAAAATTCTTTAGTAACAATTTATCCTTCGTTTTTGCAGGATACACAACATTACTAATCAGTGCTCTATCTGCCGCTAATGTTTCATTTATGAATGAACTACCTTTAGCAAATTTAGGTTTAAACTGGCTTCTACCATCTTTACTTGTCGCAATAGTAGGAGAAATGATTGGCACTAAAAAATTATTAACCGTCAAAAGTCCTATTAAAGAATTATAAATAGGTATATTAACGGAGGTAATCTCTCATTCTAAAAATATAATCTATACAGAAAGGAAGCATTGCCGATGTCTTTACCAAGAGAAGAATATATTGAAATTCGTCATGCTCAAGCTAAAGGAGCTCGTACGATTGATGACATCTTAAAAATGACGTCCATTCAAGCTGATACTCCTGAAAAAATGAAAGAAATTGAGGATGTTCTATATCTTGCATGTAGCTGCAAAAAGGTATCAGTTGAAGAAGTAGCGATTGCTGTTCAAAATGGTGCAGATACAGTTGAAAAAATCCAAGAGCTTACAGAAGCAGGGACAGTCTGTGGACGCTGCATCCCAATCTTAGAAAATATTTTAGAACTTAAACATTAAAGACCTTGCGGAGCAAGGTCTTTTTCATTACATCATATTTTTTAAACGTTGCATCACTTGTGGATAACTTTGATATTCCTTAATTTTATTGTAAATATTGCGTCATCCGTTTACATTAACAGATTCATTAAGTTGATAAGAAAAAGGGGTTATCTATTTTGAGATAGTCCCTTTTATTTTAGTTGAACTTGAATTTGAATTTGCGTTAAATAATTATCGTATCCAATAACTGAAATTTCATCTAGAATAAACTCTTCGTAGGAATAACCTGAGAATTCCAGGTTATTTTGTTTAGCAAATTCAATCATTCGATCATAGGTTTGATACGTTGTATCGTATGACCCACGATGATAAGCAATCAAATATAATCCTTTTGGTTTCAAAAAAACCGTCTGAGCTTGAGTGACATCTTCGATTCGAGAATAAAAATGAGTATAGTCTAGATACTCTTTCTTAGCTAACCGCTGTGGATCAATCATGACTCCTACAGAATCCCAAGTCGTATATGAATTAAAATCTTCCCGCTTCATAAACTCAGATAAATGATCAAAAAATTCTCGATGATTAAATTGATCTAATTCAGGACTAATCATAAAATATTCTGCTTCCATCTGCTTTAACTCAATTTCATCGCCTATTAACAAGATCGCTCGTTTTGTCATTTCGACTTTTTCATGCATGATTTGTTTTAAAGTCTTTAAATGTTCAATTTCTCGATCAATTTGATCTATCTTCTGAGAAAAAAGGTGGATCAGTTGTTCTGGACTGCGACTATCTAAATAAGTTTTAATTTCTTGCAGTGACATTCCCATTTCCTTTAATACCGAAATCACCCCAAAAACTTCAAACTGTTGATAACTATAGTAACGATAACCATTAGGCTTTTTAATCGCTGGTTTAAAAATTCCAATCTCATCGTAATGAAAAAGGGTCTGCTTTTTAACCCCCCAAAGTTTTGCAAATTCTCCAGTCGTAAAATACTGATTCATACCTCATGCTCCTCTTGACTATACGGTAACCATATACTTTATGATAATTAAGAAAGGTGGGATTAACCTAATGAATACAGATAGTAAACAGTTAACCTTTAAATCATTTATGGCTTTTACAACGCCAACGATGATTATGATTGTTTTTTTATCACTTTACACGATCATTGATGGAATTTTTGTCTCACGATTTGTTGGACAAAATGCATTATCAGCCATTAATATCACGCTTCCACTGATTAGCTTAACGTATGGGATTGCATTTATGTTTGCAACCGGTGGTAGTGCCATTGTAGCAAAAAAATTTGGGGAAGGCAATTCGTTGGAAGGGAAACAAAATTTCTCATTCATTGTTTTATGCAGTGTGATTATTGGGATGTTCTTAATGATTATAGAACTTACATTTCTTCCAAATCTACTAAAGCTTCTTGGTGCAACAGAGAATCTTTATTCTTATTGTTATGAGTATGGATTTATTATCACTTTATTTACGCCAATTGCAATCCTAAAATCATTGTTTGATTATTTCATGGTGACCGCAAACAATCCTAAATTAGGACTCATAAATACGTTAATTGGTGGATTTACGAATATGATTCTTGATTATGTCTTTATCGTTGTTTTTAATTTAGGGATTTCAGGCGCTGCGTTAGCAACAGGGATTGGACTTTTAATTCCTTCTATGATTGGTTCAATCTATTTCATGAACCAAAAAAATTATCTTCATTTCACGAAGCCTAAATTAAAATGGGATGTTCTCATTCAAAGTATGTCAAATGGATTATCAGAAATGGTCACAAACTTATCCACAGCTGTCACGACACTTCTTTTTAATCTAATGATGATTAAGTATTTAGGTGAAGATGGGGTTGCTTCGATTACCATTGTTTTATATGCTCAATTCTTATTAATGTCTGTGTACTTAGGATTTTCATCAGGAGCAGCCCCTTTAATTAGTTTCAGTTATGGTGAAAACAATCATCCACAATTAAAACAATTAATCAAATATAGCTATCACTTCATTAGCGTTGCCTCAGTTGTAACGTTTGTACTTGCCTTAATTCTTGCGTCAACCATTATTAAGATATTTACCGGTGGTGAAACTGAGGTCTATCATATCACAAAAAGTGGCTTTTATCTGTTCTCCTTTAGTTTCTTACCGATTGGAATTAATATTTTTGCTTCCGCTATGTTCACTGCTTTTTCTAACGGAAAAGTATCAGCACTAATTTCAGTTTTAAGAAGTTTAATTCTCGTCATCATCGGTGTTATCCTCTTACCAATCCTCCTCGGAGTGAACGGTATTTGGTTAACCATCCCATTTGCTGAGTTCATCACTGTCGTGATTTCTATTAGTTTAACGAAAAGATATGCTAGTTATTATCATTATGAATAAAAACATTAAAGGGGCTGTCTCAAAATGAGATAACCCCTTTTCATTATTTAAATGTTAAATATTCCGCATAAACGTATCCAATTTCTCCTTCAAAAGAAATTTGAATCCATTCATCACTATAATAACGATCTAATACCTTAACCTTGTCTCCTGCATCTAAATTTCCGATGATATCTGTTCCTGTTGCTGCTTTCGCACGAACATTTACTCCATCAACATTACAATAAGCCTCATTATTATTTGTTTGAACTGGAGTTTGTTCCTGTTGTACTGGTTTTTCAGATTGTTGCTGCCCAGTTTCATGTGTTTGATCTGACGACTGCTCATTTGATGAATCTGTTGCTGGTGGTGTCACTTCTTCTTGCTTTTGATCAACCGATGTATCTTGATTTACATCTATTGAATCATCTGATGTTTCCACTTCAACTTTATCATAAGTTAAATAATCATTTTCAGATTTAGGTTGCTCATATGTAGCAGCCATAACACCTGTATAAACAATTAATCCCGCACCTAATGCTGTTAAAAGCCCGATAATTGAAACACCAAGCTTCTGTGTCCATGAAGTGACTTTTCCATCAAATTCATCTTTTTTCTTCGATTTCATCTTAATCCCTCCCGTGTTAAATCCTGTTGCAAAATCATTAAATAAATCGAGAATTTTATTATTTTAATTAATCATATCATAATTTAGTAGAATAATTATGTATTTTTCACTGACATTATCCCCCAATTAAAAAAGATTCAGCCTCAGTTTCCTACTGGACCGAATCTTTTATGCTTCAGTTTTCATCTTCTAAAAATTCAACTTGAGGCCGTGTTCCTACCCCATCATAAGTTATTAAATAATCGACTCGATTCTCTTTATACTCAATCACAATTTTAGTATGTGGAATGCCTTCCGGTAATGAACATTCTATATCTAAGATTTGACCATCTTCGACAATTTGTGTCTCTAATAAAGGAGTACCTTCAATTAACTTATCATCTTCATATCTAACTTGATAAATTGTAATCTTTGAGCCAATATGTTGTGGAATAACCAACAGTCGTTCATCACTTGGTTCTTGATTATATTCAATCACATCCAAATGGTCTACTATAGCTAATTGTTGCTCTGTTGGTTCATGAATAATAGCAGCGAGTTGTTTCTCACTCATCTGTAACTGTAGTAATTCCACTGCCTGATTGACCGTCGCACTCACAAGACAATCGACACGCTCCTCATTTTCGTCTGTTTGATTAATAGGTTCTTCGATTTGATCTGATTTTAAAACTGGTGTTTTAATTTCTACCTCGGAGTCAATAGGCGGCTTTTGTCCTTCAGCTGGAATATTTATAGAAGGTTGTGGATAAGTAATATCCATTGGTTGATTACTCGACTGACATGCTGATAAAATTCCAATTAAAATCCCTATTAACCCCCACTTTAATTTCATGATTCATCCTCCCTACAACGAGTTCTTTTACTAGTATTAGTCTATGCAACAGCAATTCAATCGAAACAAATCATCCCTATTTTCACTCTCATTTTTTCGACATAATCTTTATTTCTAGCGTCAGTAAACGCTTTTATTTAACAAGTGATGTATGATATGGTAGGATTATCATTTCTATCCTAGGGGGAATTTTTATGGCAATAGTAGAAGTAAATTTTCATTCAACATGTCTCAACCGAATGGTCACTTATAAAGCAATTATTCCAACCGAGCATCCAATCAAAAATCAACCCTTCAAAACACTCTATCTTTTACATGGATTTACAGATAATCATACTCAATGGTTGATGGGCTCACGTATTGCTCTACTTGCCGAGCAAGCTCGTCTAGCAGTTATTATGCCGGCAGGAGAAAATAGCTTTTATGTCGATGATGAACGACGTGGTCATCTATATGGTGAATTTATCGGTCGTGAGCTTGTAGAACAGACACGAGAAATGTTCCATCTTTCAACGAAACGTGAAGATACCTTTATTGCTGGCCTTTCAATGGGGGGATACGGAGCTGTTCGAAATGGCTTAAAATATCACGAAACATTTAGTCACATCGCTGGCCTTTCTTCAGCCTTTATCTTGGATCGTGCTCTAAACTCAACACCACATGCTGAATCACTTCTTGAACGTCGCTCTTATTTTGAAAGTATCTTTGGAAACTTAGATGAGCTCATCGGAAGTGATAAAGATTACAAAGCATTAATTCAAAAGTTAAAAAATGAAGCTGTGGATATTCCACAACTTTATCTCGCATGTGGAACAGAAGATTTCTTAATTGAACAAAATCGTGATTATCGTGACTTCCTAAAACAAGAAGCTATTGAATTTACATATGTTGAATCCCCTGGAATTCATGACTGGAAATTCTGGGATACCTACATTGAAAAAGTGATCGAATGGTTACCTTTATAAAATAGAAAGTTCGGCGAATGCCGAACTTTTTATTTATTTAATGAAAAGTAAAATTACTGCTTTCCTATCAAATAGCCCATTTTATAAAATGATTAAACTTCTCACTTTTTCACTATAAAATCCATTTTTCTACTGTTTAAAGTTAATAAACGACAAACATACTATATATAAACTAGAATTAGCGACTTTTTATATGCGGAATATCTATTATTTTTTTCAAATTGTGAGGCTATGTTTCCAAAATACGATTCATAAACTAATAAAATATAAATCATTTTCAATGAATTTCTACTTTTTTTATATACTAATACTACCGAGATTTTTATGATTTTGTGCTATGCTAAATTCAAATAATATTGGTTCACAATGATGTTATAGAATGGAGTTTTTATATATGACGAAACCCTTTTCCTCAAAACTACATTTTACATTGCTTCTTCTCATTAATATCACGCTCTTATCCGCTTGTCACTCAGGTGATTTAAGTAAAGAAAATCGACTTACCACCTCTGTTAATTTAAGTGATGCTCCCTTAGAAATCAATATTCTCGAAACAGGGAAATCAGATTGTATCGTTATTAAAGTTGAGGATAAAACGGTAATGATTGATACAGGTCTTGATCAAAATGGTGAAAAAATTGCAGATTTTCTAGAAAAAGAACAAATTGATGTCATTGATTACCTCATTATTTCTCACCTAGATAAAGATCATATTGGTGGAGCGGAAACTATTTTAGATGAAGTAGCTGTTTCAAATGTCATTCAGCCCAACTACACCCGTGATACAAAACAATATAAACAATATACAAAAGCACTAAACGACCATGAACTAACTCCCATTTATCTAATAAATGATATGACCTTTAAACTGAATGATGCAACATTCATCATTTCTCCTCCATTACAAGAAGAATATGAACTATCTAATGACTATTCACTCATTACTTCTGTTTCATATGGTAACCAAAGCTTCCTATTTGCAGGAGATGCTGAAAGTATCCGCCTTAGCGAATTTTTAGCAACAAGCCCACTACACTATACATTATTAAAATTACCTCATCATGGAAGATATAGTGAAAAAATCGATGAATTATTAACGGCCATTTCACCAACCTATGGAATTATTACTTGTTCAGAAGAAGAATATGCGGATACAGAGGTACTTGAATTATTAGCAAAACATCATGTCCAAACACTCATGACAAGTGATGGACCTATCGTCATTCGAAGTGATGGAAAAAATATTAGTGTGCATCAACAACTAAAAACGATTATTTCTTTCAAACAAAAAGGAGACTAAATTAACTTAGTCTCCTTTTCTATTGTTCAATTTGTTTAATTAATGCTTGTATCTCACCTTTTAATCTATCTGAACTCTGAATTAAATCATTTGCTAACTCCTTGACCCCATCATCTTCCGTTTGTTGCAAAATACTATTCATAAAGATCGTCCACACCTCACATTGTTTTGACAATCGTGTTAAAAAGTCCATATCAATACTATTCCCAATTAAAACAGTAGGTTGCTCACCTTCAACTTTAAGATTCGTTAAAATTTGTTGATAAATCTCTTCATAGCTGGATAAATAGGTAGCTTCTTTGGTTTCATCATAAACAGGATTCTCACTAACCTTCTTTTGAACTTTACTAATTTTCTTTAAATTTAATTTTAACCCATCAATGAATTGATCGACCGGCTGTTTTAATTCTTTTCGTTCACCATATTGAAGTTCATTTTTAGATAAAGCAATTAATGCTCTTTGATATTGTAAGACCTGATTTAAAAAATCAGTATTTAAATCGCCTGTTTTTTCTGTGGAACCAAGGCTATCTTTTAGTTCTAGATAGATTAAATCAATTTTCTTCAAGTAGTCGCTTTCTTTTAGATTTGGCCCATCAGCTGCCTTTACAGAATAGGTTAAAAGAAAGATTGAAATAAATGTGAACAATAATTTTCTAAATACGTTCATCACTTCACCGCCTTATTCATGCATTCATAATTATTATTTAATAATCATCTTCTATTTATGTAAGATAAATGCTCATCAAAAGATGTCGAACTTCTCTTTTATAATTTAACAATTTTTTTACCCCTAATCAGGTATGCTTGAACTACAAAAATTCAACCAAATTATTTCCCAAACCAACAATACAAGTTGCGTACATGTGTATTTTAATTTATAGAATATATCTATTAATCAGTTTTATAGCTTTACGGCGATGTGGTGGATTAACTGGTAAAAGCGGGTTGAAAAAGTTTAATAATACTTAATCTTGAGTTTTATAATAGTATTTAAAAATGGAGAATTAATAGAATCATAGAGGATAATAGGGAATATGATAAAAAAATAGCCCCAGTAGAGAAAAAAAGAGGACAAAAAAAGAGAGGAGATGAAAGAGGATAATAGAAAATAAGAATAAACAAGACACAATAAAAAAGAACGATTTTTATAAAATCAGTCAAAAAATTGATCCCTTTCTCCTCCTTCTATAACATCGAACAAACTAAGTGGTGAAGGATAAAGAGTAGTTTAAAAATGAAATTATAATCTGAAAGATTCGATTACAATTTCTCCTATTTCTTATCCTATTGTTTCATCATGCATCATCTTAATTAAGGTGTAAAAATATTTAATAAAATGTGCTATATAATATCAAAATTCAACAAAATCGGTTATAATGTAGGCATAGTATTACTTCACTTTAATTAATAGGGGTGCTTAAAAATGGAGATACAAAACAAAAAAATAAAAAAACGTGGTCTTACTGCTCTTTTAATTACAGGAGCCATTGTTGGAATCGGTATGAGTACTAATCATGTAATAAAAAAAGTGGCACAACAAAAAGCTAAATCTGATGAAATAAAACGTCTAAAAGATCTTGAAGATGAAGAGTTTGATGACTTATTTGAATAGTAAAAAAACACCTCAGTTAACATTTGAGGTGTTTTTTTACGTCTTTTTCTTCACAAAAACTCATATTTCAACAATTTTCGCACCGATTGGACTCATTTTTTATCCACACTTTCCTAAATCTCCTATCTCGACTTCCATATGGATAAAAATCATCACTTCTTTTTCTTAATCTGTGGATGATTCTAACTGCTTAGGTATTCCCCCCTTCAGGAATCATTCCATCTAGAGATAAATAATAGTTTCAGATTAGTTTTAACTCATTATTTAATTCATACCCCAACGGTGTTGGGGTATTTAATTTAGCAATCCCCTCGCTTAAAATATTATCTACATACTTTATAACACGCTTAACGTACTCCCATGAGCTACAATAATCACGAGTTTTCTTTCGACCTCCCTAAATCTGACACAATATATTCATCCATTCTTCTCAAACATGTTTTCAGTGTTAGAGACATTATCCGTTAATGGGAACTCCTCTTGGTTTAAATCATAATCTTTAAATTCATATCCTGGATAACGTCGGTCCTCTTTTGTTAAACCTCGTGGGCGCCCCCCTACATAATAACACCATTTATGAACTTATTCTTCCACATAAATCTCAGCTGTTTTTTACTTATTTAAACCTTGTAACGCACCATAAGAACGCTCATTTACCTTCCATGGCATATACGAACAGGAATCCATATTAAAACCATCTCATAAAGAATAATCCCTAGAGTTCCAATGACGTATTTAAGATATGAGGGCTCACCATCAAACTCAATTCCATTTTCACGTAGAAATTTAGTCACCATTGTAGTCTCTCTTAACCCATTTTCAGATAACTCTACATCTGTCGAACCTATAAATTTATTTTCTAATTTCCGATGCTTACAACATGACGAACTAGCACTAATTTAATTATTAAATTTTCAACTGATTCTAGTAACACTCTATATTAATTAAAACTAATGATTACACTCAGTTTAACTTCAATTAACTTCTTCTGAAGAGATTTGTATAGCGAAATGTATTTCCATTTTCAGAATCAGTCTTAATTTCTAAAACACTTTGCTAAGAAGACATCCTATAGTCTCGAGGCTACCTAGTGATTTCCGAAAGAAATCTTTTCCTCAACTACTAGGGCTTGTCGTACCTACCATTTTGAAGAAAATGTATCTAACGCTGGTAGGGTCTTAAAAGTTTTTACGATATGAAGAACTTATCCGGGCTTATATATAGTAACTGATTAATCACATATCTGTAACTCAGACTCACTATAGAAACACTCAATCATTCTACCGTTTATAAAATCACTACTTCTTATCAATCGTTGGTTTCACGTATATCAACTTTGCTAGCAACAGCATTTTACTCATGCTTATCTTTATTATTCTAGCTATCTTGGGGATATTCGCTCTCTGATTCCATGTGTATCTGCGAGTGATGCTCCTATTAATTAATGTCGGTATCATCATGAAGAAAGAACGAAAAATAAACGCTAATCTCCTGTGATTTAGCGATAAATTCGCCATGATATCGTACTTTAGAGCGTATCAATATCTTATTAAATAAAATTAGTTGAGTTACTTTTTATTTTCTTTAACTTTTAAGTATTTCCTGTTTATTTTAGTAACGTAAGTCAAAATTAAATCATCATTTTATCTTTATTTTGACTAATGGATAATTAGTAAACAAATTCAACCCTTATTGGCAAGTCAGATTAAATGCACAATAAATTGAGTCTAACATGAGAAACTATTTCTTACCTAATGCTATAATTTAGAAATCCATTGCACGATGAGTGATAAACAAAAAACACCTTATCATCGTAACCATTAGCTTCTTATTTCCTGGATTATTCCTCATATTTATGTCACAACTGATAATCAAAATTCTTAATTATTATGCATCACTTATCCACATTTCCTAAAAATGTTCCACATGGAACTTTTTGGTTCTGTGGATAAGTAGTTTTTTGTAGCTAATTCTCTAGATATTAATCTAAATTTGTCAAAAAAATAGTCAAAAATCAAAAAAGAGGACTTTTTATTCATCGGTTTCAGTTTAGAGAGAGTTTTTACTAAATTGTTATTAAAATTGTATTCAGAAAAACAGCTATTTTTACATAGCTGTTTTTTGTTGATATATCAACATTTTTTAGCTTTTTATTTCAAAAAAAATAGTGTTTTCACACCTGGTTTTACACACAAATAAATAGCGGTCATAAATTTATGACCGCTATTTTTATACTTGTAAAAGTTATGACAATTTTATATGCAAAAATACGTGAAAAAATGATTGAAATTCTCTTTTTTAAAGTATCTGTATTTTTTATAATAAAAACATAGATTCTTGGGTAAATCAATTATTCTTATCGAACAATAAAATGCACAAAAACTCAAAATTTTTCTT
>NZ_JAMQUS010000031.1:0-30373 GCF_025594995.1 Turicibacter sp. GALT-G1 | reverse complement strand
ATGCCGGGCGCACATAAAAGTGTGGATAACTCCAAATGAAGTTATCCACAACTCACTCTTTTTTATAATCGGATCTATATTAAACTCGAATATAGGTTATCAATAGAAATGGTAAAGTTTTTTAATGTCATAAAAATTTTACTGCTTCTTCTCTATTCATACTGTTGTTGCCTACAAAAAAAACTAGCCTCCAAAAAGGGAAGCTAGTTTTAAAAGATTAGATAGCTTTACCAAGAATCTCTTCTGCATGTTTAACAAGTTCGTCACTTGGTGGGAGTTGTCCATCTAACGGATAATCATATCCGAGTTGTTTCCACTTGTATTCACCCATACTGTGATATGGTAAAACTTCAATTTTTTTAACGGTTTTCAGAGTTTTGATGTATTCGGCAGTTTTTTGTAAATCATCTTCGTCATCTGTTAATCCTGGTACAAGAACTCGGCGGATCCACATTGGAATGCCTGCATCAGAGACTAGATGACCAAATTCTAATATGTGTGCGTTGTCTTTTCCTGTTAATTGTTTATGCTTTTGTGCATCAAACATTTTAATATCAAGCATTAGCATGTCAGTAACAGCTAATAACTCTTTTAATTGTTGTTTACGTTCCTCAGTATTGAACTTTAAATCACCTGAAGTATCAATGTTAGTATGAATGCCATGTTTTTTACACTCTTTAAATAATTCAGTCACGAATTCCATCTGTAATAAAGGTTCTCCACCACTTACCGTGATCCCTCCACCTGAGGCATCGAAAAACTCTTTATACTTCACTAATTCTGACACAATTTCAGAAACTTCCGTTACTTTTCCTTCTTTCATTTTCCATGAATCAGGATTGTGGCAATATGCGCATCGGAGTCCGCACCCTTGGACAAAGACAATAAATCTAAGTCCTGGGCCATCAACTGTTCCGAAAGATTCTACTGAGTGTACATATCCATTCATACTAATCACCTTATCTTCTCTTATTCACAAATTACATTTTTTCGTGCATTGTACGATTGATGACGTCTAATTGTTGAGCACGTGTTAACTTAATGAAGTTTACAGCGTATCCTGATACACGAATTGTTAATTGTGGGTATTTCTCTGGGTGTTCCATTGCATCTAATAAAGTATCACGGTTAAATACGTTGATATTTAAGTGGTGACCTTTTTTAGCAACATAAGCATCCATGATTGCTACTAAGTTTTTGTTACGTTCTTCATCTGTACGTCCTAATGATTTAGGTACTAATGAGAATGTATTTGAGATACCATCTTGTGCAGATTCAAATGGTAACTTCGCTACTGATGACATTGAAGCGATTGCTCCGTGAGAGTCACGTCCGTGCATTGGGTTTGCACCTGGTGCAAATGGTTCACCTTCTTTACGACCACATGGAGTTGTTCCTGTTTTCTTACCGTATACAACGTTTGATGTGATAGTTAAGATAGATTGAGTTTGTAATTTTGCACGATATGGTTTATGTTTACGGATTTTTGTCATGAATGATGACATAACGTCTACTGCGATTTGGTCTACGCGATCATCATTATTTCCGTATTTAGGGAAGTCTCCTTCAACTTCGAAGTCAACTGCAATACCGAATTCATCACGGATTGGTTTAACTTTTGCATATTTGATAGCTGATAATGAGTCAGCTACTACTGATAATCCAGCGATACCTGTTGCTGAAACGCGTTCTGCATCTGTATCGTGTAATGCCATTTCAATACGCTCATAGCTATATTTGTCATGCATATAGTGGATGATATTTAATGTATTAACATATAAATCTGCTAACCATTCCATTACTTCATCGTAACGTTCCATTACTTTGTTGTAATCTAATACTTCATCAGTAATTGGTGCCCAGTGTGGTCCAACTTGTACTTTAGACTTTTCATCTTTACCACCGTTGATTGCATATAATAATGCTTTTGCTAAGTTAGCACGCGCACCGAAGAATTGTAATTGTTTACCAACTTTCATTGGTGATACACAACATGCGATTGCATAGTCATCACCGTAGATTGGGCGCATGATGTCATCATTTTCATATTGGATAGCTGAAGTTTTGATTGACATTTTTGCACAGTATTCTTTGAATCCTTGAGGTAATTTAGTTGACCATAATACTGTTAAGTTTGGTTCTGGAGCTGGTCCTAAGTTATCTAATGTGTGTAATACACGGAATGAGTTTTTAGTTACTAATGGGAATCCATCAGTTGACATACCAGCAATTGATTCAGTTACCCAAGTTGGATCTCCTGAGAATAATTCATTGTAATCTGGAGTACGAGAGAATTTAACTAAACGTAATTTCATTACGAAGTGGTCCATAATCTCTTGTGCTTCTTCTTCAGTGATTACACCGTTTTGTAAGTCACGCTCAATGTAGATATCTAAGAATGTAGAAGTACGTCCTAAAGACATCGCAGCACCATTTTGCTCTTTAATTGCAGCTAAGTATCCGAAGTATAACCATTGAACTGCTTCTTTAGCAGTTGTTGCTGGTTTAGAGATATCGAAACCATGTTTTGCTGCCATTTGTTTTAATTCATTTAAAGCACGGTATTGTTCAGAGATTTCTTCGCGTAAACGAATGTTTTCTTCATCCATGACACGTGAAGTGTTGTTATGGTCTTTTAATTTTTCAGCCATTAAACGATCTACCCCGTATAAAGCAACACGACGGTAGTCTCCGATAATACGTCCACGTCCGTAAGCATCTGGTAATCCTGTGATAACACCTGATTTACGAGCTGCACGAATTTCTGGAGTGTAAGCATCGAATACACCTTGGTTATGTGTTTTACGGTATTCAGTGAAGATATGAGATACTTCTGGATCTACATGGAATCCATAAGATTCAGCAGCTTTTTCAGCCATACGAATTCCACCGAATGGTTGTAATGAACGTTTGAATGGTTTGTCAGTTTGGAAACCAACGATTTGTTCTAAATCTTTATTTAAATATCCTGGTTCATGAGAAGTAATTGTAGATACGATTTTTGTATCTAAGTCTAAAACTCCGCCAGCTTCACGCTCAGCTTTAGTTAACTCCATTACTTGTTCCCATAATTTTGTTGTTGCTTCAGTTGGTCCTGCTAAGAAAGAGTCGTCTCCTTCATAAACAGTGATGTTTTGATTGATAAAGTCACGCACATCAATTTTTTCTTGCCATTCTGTACCTTTAAAGCCTTGCCAAGCTTCCATGATAGTTCCTCCTTATAGTTCTCTTAAGAACCGCTCTCTGAAATTTCAAATCTTATTGTTACCATAATTTTACAACAAGATTCCTCCCTTTGTAAAGGGTTTTCACTATACGAACATAACATTTAATAACTCCCCTTAAACGTTATAACGTATATATCTTTTACAGTTATTATTATATTTCCAACACTGGAAAAAATCAACTTATATACATTAATTTTTTAAAATATTTTTATTTTTTTCTAATATAAGGAGTTACGCTTACAATCTTATGGATAATTTACCAATATAATATAGGAAATAAAGATAAAATCCTAATTTTGATATTAAAAAAAGATATCTCTTTCCTAATAAAATAAAGCGTATCTGCTACTGATTGTAATCAAAAAAATAAGGCATTAACTCCTAGTAAAATAATCATAACTCCCCCAAAGATGTTTGCTTTATTTCCTATCATATGCCCTAATGTTTTTCCAAAGGTTGATCCTATATAGGAAAATAAAAATGCAATAGTTGCTATGACAATAGTAGCCAGAATTAATTGTTCATAAATTAACCCGTAAGTAATCCCCGCTGCTAAAGCATCGATACTTGTCGCTATCCCAAACATCGCAAGTAACTTTAAGGATAAATCTTTTTTTTTATTGAAGCCCATCTCATGAGATTCAATATATTCTTCTTTCGAGCTTTCAAAAGCTTCTTTTAACATTCTAACACCTAATATAATTAAAATCACACCAGCGATTAAATGATTATACGTCGTGATTTCTCCACTAACAAACTTTAATGAAACAATTCCAATGACAAATAACAGACCTTGAAAAAAGCCAAAACTAATGGATACTTTAAGACGATCTCTCACTGTATGGGCTAATCCATCCATTCCTAATGTAATAGCAACCGCAAATGCATCCATAGCTAATGCAACTGACATTATCATGATAACTACTAAATATTCTTTCAACGATTCTCACCCCAACTTTAGTTTCCTTTTATCTTTACATCTTATCGAAATGATTACAAATATATGATTAAAATTTTTCTATCTCATATTATCCCTATATAAGACTTAATAAATGTGGCCTGTTTGTGGAAAAAAATAATTGACTTTCCATAAATAGGATTTATAATAGTTATTAAGATTTACAATTTTATACAACTTAACAAACTCTTATCACGAGAGGCGGAGGGACAGGCCCGATGATGCCCGGCAACCAATCAGTCATGATACGGTGCCAATTCCTGCAGACATTGTCTGAAAGATAAGGGAAAGTGTGATCTACATATAAATTATGTAATACACCTTTCTGCTTATCGAAGTAGAAAGGTTTTTTTATTTCATAAATAAGAAAATTGTAGCATCTGATTAAGAGAACGAAAGGGGAGAATTTCATGATTGTTCTTAATCAAATAAAAAAAATATTTAATACGAATTCTGGATGTGTCACTGCTGTAGATTCGGTTAACTTATCTATCCGAAAAGGGGAAATATTCGGAATTATCGGTTACAGTGGGGCTGGAAAAAGTACACTAATTCGAATGTTAAACTTACTGGAACGTCCAACTGAAGGGACAGTTACCATTGATGGGAAAGATTTAACTCAAATCTCCTCTAAAGAGCTTCGATTAGCTCGACAACAAATTGGAATGGTCTTTCAACACTTTAATTTACTCTGGTCACGTACGGTATTTGAAAATATCGCCTTCTCACTTGAGATTGCAGGGGTAAAAAAAGAAGAAATCAAGCCACGAGTTTTAGAACTTATTCAATTAGTTGGTTTAAGTGGAAAAGAAGACAATTATCCCTCTCAATTGAGTGGTGGACAAAAACAACGCGTTGGGATTGCACGTGCATTGGCTAACAATCCTAAAGTTCTACTTTGTGATGAAGCCACTTCAGCCCTTGATCCGCAAACAACAGATGAAATTTTAGATTTACTTGTTCAAATTAATAAAAAATATAACTTAACTATTGTTCTAATCACACATGAAATGCATGTGATTCAAAAAATTTGTCATCATGTGGCGATTATGGAAAGTGGGCGTATCGTTGAACAAGGAGATGTCTTAACGGTTTTCTCTAATCCTCAGCATCCAGTTACTGAACGTTTCGTTAAACAAGTAGCGAGTGAAGATGACTCAATTGAGACGGTCGAACATCTAATTAAAAAGTTCCCTAAAGGAAAAATTGTTCTTCTGAAATATCTAAAAGAAAAAGCAGAACAACCTTTCATCACAAACGTTATTCGTAACTACCAAGTGGACATTAATATTATTCAAGGAAAGGTCGTACAAACTCAAGAGGGTGGCTACGGTTCTCTTTATGTTCAACTTACGGGTCTAGAAATCATTCCAGCTCTTAATTATTTAAAAGAAGTTGGGGTAGAAGTTGAGGTGATTTCATAATGTTTTTATTATTACTACCAAATGTCAAATGGGATAAAATGTTCTCGGCAACGCTTGAAACATTATATATGACTGCTATCGCAGGTATCTTCGTCTTTATTTTAGGATTAATTATCGGGTTAGTCTTATTTTTAACAGCACCGAATCAACTCTTAGAAAATAAATGGATTAATCGTGTTTTATCAGCATTTGTTAACATTTTTCGTTCAATTCCATTTGTCATTTTAATCATTCTTTTGTTAAACTTTACAAAATTCTTAGTTGGGACGGTCCTTGGGCCGAATGCAGCCCTACCAGCTTTAATTATAGGAGCCGCTCCTTTCTATGGGCGTCTTGTTGAAATCGCGCTTCGCGAAATTGATAAAGGTGTCATAGAAGCTTCCATTGCAATGGGAGCTTCACTTTGGACGATTATTCGAAAAGTCCTCATTCCTGAAAGCTTACCTGCTTTAGTTTCAGGAATTACGGTTACAACGATCTCACTTGTTGGATATACAGCAATGGCTGGTGTTATCGGTGCAGGTGGTCTTGGAAATCTAGCTTACTTAGATGGATTCCAACGTCATCGATTTGACGTTGTTTTTGTAGCAACCGTCATTATTTTAGTAATTGTCTTTGTGATTCAGTTTATCGGAGATATGATCACTAAACAAATTGACAAACGTTAATAAAAACTATTTATTCAGTTAAATCCTTAATCAGTTGATTAAGATTTATATATCACTCGTTGGGGAAAACGAGCAAAGAATATGAAAATTTAAGGAGGAAGTTAAAAATGAAAAAATTATCATTAGGTTTATTAAGTTTAGTGGCAGCTATTTCTTTAGTTGGATGTGGAAATAGTGGTGAAGAGAAAACAACATTAAAAGTTGGAGCAACAGCTGTTCCTCATGCAGAGATTTTAGAACAAGCCAAACCATTACTTAAGGAAAAAGGAATTGAATTAGATGTTGTCACATTCCAAGACTATGTCTTACCCAATACAACTTTAGATGAAGGAGAATTAGATGCGAACTACTTCCAGCACATCCCTTACTTAGAGGGATTTAATGAAGAGCATGGAACACATCTAGTTAATGCAGGTGGAATTCACATCGAGCCAATCGGTATTTACTCTAAAAATTATAAATCTTTAGATGAATTACCTGAAGGCGCTACAATTATCATGAGTAATTCAGTTGCTGATCATGGACGTATGTTATCCTTATTACAAACAGAAGGATTAATTACTTTAGATTCTAATGTAGATGCTAGTGTTGCTACAGTAGAAGATATTATTGAAAATCCTAAAAACTTAACATTCAAAACCGATATTGATCCAGGTATGTTAGTTACTGTTTATGAACAAAATGAAGGAGATGCGGTTTTAATTAACACAAACTATGCATTAGACGGTGGATTAAATCCAATGACTGATTCTATTGCTATGGAAGGATCTGAATCTCCTTATGTAAATATCATCGCTGTTAATAGCGGAGATGAAAACCGTGATGATATTAAAACATTAGTTGAAGTTTTACGTTCTAAAGAAATCCAAGATTTCATTGTTGAAACATATGCAGGAGCGGTTGTTCCTGTTTCTGAATAATTCATTTAAAAGCACTCAAGTAAATCGAGTGCTTTTTCATATCCTACGTTTAAAAAGTATGAAATAATAAATGCTATAAAAGAGCCATAATATAAATTGATAGATTATACCATAGATACAGGTAATTTATGGTATAATATTAAAACAAAGAAAGGGTGAGAACGATGATTGAATTCAAATCGAGTTTAAAGATTAAAAATGAAAAAACAAATTTAGTAGTTGGCGTTTTCTCAGATATCTCTCATGACATTATTACTCAATTAGATAAAGCATTAAATAAACGTTTATCAGTTTCATTAGAAGAGGGATTAATTCCAACTAACTTTAAAGATATCACGCCAATTTATCCATTAGGGCAAATTGAAAGTAAAAAAGTTTATATTGTGGGATTAGGCAAATCAACAGATTTTACGGTTGAAAAATGTCGTAAAGTTTTAGGAAAAGTCGCAAAAGCAGCAAAAGAGGATGTAACCATCTTATTAGAAACATTCGATTGTAAAGCTGTCTCAATTAATGAATTAGCGACAGTTTGTGCTGAAGCTATCACTTTATCAACATATAAAATGGAAACTTATAAGACTGAAGAGAAAGCTACAACACCTGTTAATTTCTTCATCCATTGCGATTCACAAATTACAGATGATTTAAATCGTGGAGTGATTTACGGAGAGGCAACAAACAGTGCTCGTCAATTATTAAATGAGCCAGGTAATAAATTAACGGCAACAGATTTAGCGAGTCATATCGCTCAATTCGCTAATGAACATGAATTAGAAATTCGCATCGTTGAAAAAGATGAAATGGAACAACTAGGAATGGGTGGAATCCTTGGTGTTAACCGCGGATCCGTCCAACCTCCAAAAATGATTGTCGTGAAATATCAAGGAACACCACGCTTTGAAAATATCACTGCCTTAGTTGGTAAAGGTTTAACGTTCGATACAGGTGGATATTGTCTAAAACCACGTTCTGGGATGGAAGCAATGAAAGGTGATATGGGGGGAGCCGCTTCTGCATTCGGTGCTTTCCAAGTTGCGGTACGCTTAAACTTACCAGTCAACTTATTACTTGTTATTCCATCAACAGATAACATGATTAGCGGAGATGCAATCAAACCTGGTGATATCCTAACAACAATGAGTGGGAAAACTGTCGAAGTAACAAACACAGATGCTGAGGGACGTTTAATCTTAGCAGATGGTATCACATTTGCTAAACACTTAGGTGCAAGCAAAATCATTGATTTAGCTACTTTAACAGGAGCAATTATTGCAGCATTAGGTGCTGATACAACAGGAGCCTTTACTAATAACCAAGCCTTCTTAGATGAATTTCAGAAAGCTGCTGATTTAACAAATGAATATATGTGGCAAATGCCTTTATTCCCTCGTGATCAAAAAGCTCTTCGTAATAGTGATGTAGCTGATTTAAACAATGCTCCAATCGGAAAACCTGGAGCGATTATGGCTGCAGCCTTCTTAAAAGAATTCGTTGAAGATACACCATGGATTCACTTAGATATTGCTGGAACTGCTGATTCAAAAACAGCTTATGATTTAGGTCCAAAAGGTGGAACTGGAGTTATGGTTCGTACAATCGCAAAATACTTAGAATTACAAGGATAATGCCTAATCTAAAGAGATATCGTCTAACGATATCTCTTTTTTTGTTTTTAATCATAATCCTCCACTTCTTAAAATACATTAGATATTAATTATGAAACATTGATGGAGGATTAAATATGTCAGAACTAGTCAAAGATTTGGAACATATTATCTGGTCATACTTAGCAATTCCAATATTGTTATTTGTTAGTTTAATATTTACGTTCTATTTTCAAGGCGTTCAATTTAGATTTAAAAAAATGATTCAGTGCTTAACTAAAAAATCATCTAATAGTAGTGTGTCCTCCTTTCAGTCATTTACAATGGCATTAGCTGCGCGAGTAGGCGTTGGTTCATTAGCTGGAGTTGCTCTTGGAATTTACATCGGAGGACCTGGAAGTGTATTTTGGATGTGGATAAGCGCCTTAATTACAGCAGCCGCTTCATTCGTTGAAAGTACACTTGCACAACTGTATAAAAAAAGAGATGGGGATATTTATATTGGAGGGCCTGCTTACTACATTGAATATGGAATGCATCAAAAAGGATTTGCAGTTATTTATGCTTTTATTATCGTCTTAACCTATACATTTGGCTTCAGTGCAATTCAAGCCAATACTATTGCAACGTCATTTAGGGATGTATTATCTATTCCTCCACTATTAACTGGAGTTGGATTAGCATTGATCACTTCAATGATTATTTTTGGTGGGGCTTCAACAATTGCTAAAATGACATCAAAGATTGTTCCAATTATGGCTCTATTCTATATAGGAATTGGTCTTTTTGTTATGATTACTCACTTTGATTATATTCCAACTTTTTTTATGACTATTTTCCAAGATGCTTTTCAGCCATCTCCCTTAATTGGAGGAACCGTGATGTATACCATCATCATTGGAATTAAACGTGGTGTTTTTTCTAATGAAGCTGGAATGGGATCGGGTGCTCATGCAGCCGCGGTAACTAATAGCGATAATCCTACTGATCAAGGCTATATTCAATCTTTTGGAGTTTATGTTACAACACTATTTATTTGTACGATTACTGCTTTTTTAATTATGGTGACTAATGCCGTGGAAGTTGGCACGACTCACAGTAATGGAATCGAGTTAACTCAGTATGCTTTAACAGAACTATTTGGCCCAATTGGTGGAGTTATTTTAGCGATTTCTATTTTCTTCTTCGCTTTTAGTACCATTTTAACTGGATATTTTTATGGTGAATGTAATGTAAAATATTTATGTAAGAATGAAAAGATTCTTTATCCTGTCAGAGTAATTGTGTTAATTGTGATTTTGATTTCATCCATCGGCTCAGCCTCATTGATTTGGTCACTTGTCGACTTAGGAGTTGCATTAACTGCCACAATTAATGTTATGGCCCTTTGTTATTTGGCTAAAGAGGTTAAAGTTATTATGAATAAGAAAAGGTCGTAAAGTTAAACTTTACGACCTTTTCTGTTATTTTACTGGAGTTTCTAAAAATTGAATTAATGAGCATGGCTCACCATCATCAAATAAACGTTCTGAATCATCTACTGTTTTACGGATTTCATCCTTAATTTCATCTAGCTTTTGTAAAATTGTATCTGTATGGAATGTTTCTACGTTATAGTATAAAAATAAATCTTCAAACGCTTTAGCTGTTCGATTTAACTCTTGATTAATTTTAATAAACGAAGTGATATTTTTACTCTTAGCTGCATTTTGGAAATGTTCTAAATCAAGGCGAATCATTTCAATTACATCATCTTCATTTTCGTATTCTTTTAAGGGAAGTGGATACGGTTTAAGACGTTCTAAGAAATAACGATTTGATCGATTGATATTATAAACATAAGATAATTTAAATTCTCCAATATGAAATCTCACATAACAACATTTTGCACTTAATTGGAGAACTTCTCCCCCCATTTGTCTTAGTTTCATTTCATGTTGCTCAGCTTCCATTTCTAAATAACTAGCTTGAGTTAAAACGCCTGAAGTTGTATAAGATCGAGTAGGTCTATAAGTTCGCGAGTATTTTGACATAATTCATTCTCCTTTAAAAGAAGTAATAGTATTTATAGGATATTTATTCTAATTAGACATAAAAGATCAGAATATAGACTGTGGAAATGGCAACAGCAATTATCATGATTGGGAACCCAATTTTCAAAAAGTCACCGAATGATAGTTTATATCCTTTTTTGTGCAACATCCCACTAACAATAACATTAGATGAAGCACCAACGATACTACCATTTCCACCTAAACATGCACCTAAAGCTAATGACCACCATAAAGCCGTTGTATCCATTCCTGTCATTTGTCCGATATTTAAAATTAACGGAATCATAGTTGCGACGAATGGGATATTATCTAAGAAAGCCGAAGCAATGGCCGCTACCCATAAGATTAATAGTGACGTAATCATCACACTTCCACCTGTTAGGCTAATTAATCCACTTGCTAATACTTCAAGGACACCTACTGTTTCAAGTGCTCCAACCATAACGAATAATCCCATAAAGAAGAAGATGGTTGGCCACTCTACTTCCTCTAACACTTCTTCTACGTCAACTTTACTAATTAATAAAAGAATACCAGCACCTAATAAGGCAATAGTCGCTGATTCAATTCCGATTGCATGGTGTGTAGCAAATCCAGCAATTGTTAACAATAAGATAATTCCACTTTTTTTGAGTAGGGTTGAATCAGTAATTGCCTTAGACACATCAAACTGTTCAATTTTCTTCTTATTATCTTCACTAATGTGTAATTGTTTATGGAATATAAGTTTTAAAATCAATAACACAACAGTGAAAATAACAAGCACAATCGGTCCTAAATTAAATAAAACATCCGTAAAAGATAATCCTGTTGCCCCACTAATCATAATGATGGTTGGATCCCCGATTGATGTCGCAAGCCCACCAATATTTGCACTAAAGACTTCGGTTAATAAAAACGGTATTGCATTTAAACCTAATGTTTCTGTTATAACAAAGGTCACTGGAGCAATTAATAAAATGGTTGTAACATTATCGAGTAAAGCAGATGAAACAGCAGTAATAATAGCGAAATAAACCATAATTCGCCAAGGACTTCCCTTTGATAACTTAGCTGTTTTAATTGCAACGTATTGGAAAATTCCTGTACGCTTTAAAATGTTAACAATAATCATCATTCCAATTAATAAACCAACGGTATTAAAATCAATAAATTCTAAAGCTTGTTCTTGATTAAAGATATGAAAAACTACCATTAGAACTGCTGCAATTAATGCAATCACAGTTCGATTAAATTTTTCAGAAATAATAATTCCATAAGCAATCAGAAATATGATAATTGCAGGAAGAAAATGTGGATTTTCCAAGATGTTCACTCCTTTATGAAAATTTTGCAGAATTCATTATAGGATAATTGATTAGTAATTAATACACGTAATTTATGTAATAATTAGTGATAAAATAGATAATTTTAGTTTATAATTGGATTATTTTCATAATTTATGGAACAAAATCAAATTTATAAACCGTTTTATCACCTACTTATACTAATTATTAATATTTACTTTTTTTGAATATTTAGTCCTATGAGACGATGACTTATTTTAATTTTAAAATACACCCACATTTTTTTAATACCCGTAGAATTAGACATACTAAAACAGAATGATTTAAGTAATGGAGTGAAACATTAATGAAAGCAAATTGTAGTAGTGAATTCTTGGGAACTGAAAAAATTAGCAAACTCCTTTTGTCTTTTTCTATGCCCGCTTTTATCGCCATGCTTGCTAGTGGTATTTATAATATAGTCGATACTATCTTTGTAGCGAAAGGAATCGGAACTTTAGCTATAGGTGGGATTGGGATTGTTTTTCCCATTCAAACGTTATATGCTGCATTTGCTCAAATGATCTCCATTGGAGCAGCTTCAGCAATTTCAAGAAGTTTAGGTGAACAAAATAATAATCGTGCTAATCAGGTAATGACTAATGCCTATATTTTGACAACCATTATCTCAATCTTATTAATGATTACTAGCTTCTTTTTTATTAATCAAATCTTATATATCTTTGGATCAAATGAAGAATTAATTCCTTATGCACGTGATTATTTGCTCATTTCAATCTGGGCTATTCCTTTTAATGCTCTTGCTTTACTTTCTAGCGCTGTCTTTCGTTCCGAAGGAAATATTAAAATTTCAATGATCACAGTGTTAATTGGATCATTATTCAATATAGCACTCGATCTTTTATTCATTTTTGTTTTAAACTGGGGAATTAAAGGTGCAGCTTTAGCTACTGTCCTTGCACAAGCCTTAGCGACTGCTTTTTCTTTATTCTTTATTCTTAGTCATCGCAGTATTGTTACGTTTGAGCGAAAATACTTCATCCCAAATTTAAAAGTTTCCACTTCAATTATTAGTGTGGGGTTTTCGGCCTTTGCACGAAATGGAGCAAGCTCACTCTTTGCTCTCATCACGAACGCAACCTTAAGAAGTTATGGAGGAACTGTTTCGCTAACAGCCTTTGGAACAGTTAATCGAATCATCTCCTTTTTCTTTTTACCCATCATGGGAATCAATCAAGGATTACAACCGATCGCTAGTTATAACTACGGAGCCAAACAACCGGATCGAATTAAACAAGTCGTTAAACTCGCACTTATATATACGACGATCATCGGGGCTATTGGATCAATCGTCGGAATTTTATTTCCAAGTACGGTGATTAACTTATTTACAAAAGATAAAAGTTTAATTTCCGAGGCAACTTTTGTTTTACGATTACAACTTCTTTTCTTTTGGACCATCGGACTACAAATGGTAGCCTCAACCTTTTATCAATCATTAGGAAAACCAATCCCTTCACTATTTCTTTCAATCCTTAGACAATTCATTATTTTAATCCCACTTATTCTCATCTTACCTCGATATACCTCACTTGGATTAAACGGTGTCTGGTATTCTTTTCCCATTTCTGATTTTACGGCCTTTGTTATTTCAGCCCTTATTCTTTGGCGAGCTTGGCATCATCTTAATAAAAAAAGCGACGACAATTAATTGTCGTCGCTTTTTTTAATCGATAATCGTCCATGTTCCTCTTCGTTGTTCAGGTTCTTCCGGTGTGTTTACACGTTCGCCTAAGGCAACACCACCCATAAATTCATAACCCTCTGGAATTTTTAATTTTCCTTCATAGTCATAAAACTTTTCACTTTGATTCAACGCTTTAACTTCATCAATCCAACAACTTGCAAGATTTAAATCTTCAGCAGCAAGTAAAATATTTTGAGTACACACTGCGCAATCAACCATAGCATTAGTTGCAAGTTTATCACCTAAAATCAAAATTAGAGCTGGTGCTCCATAAAAATAATCATGTCCTATATGGCCTTTAACCATTCCAATCTCATCATTTAATTGATGAATAATCTCACAGTTTAAAATACCAACTAGAAACCAAGGCTGCTCATTATTACAACTTGGCGCACTAAGACCACATTTGATTAATAGTTCCAACTGATTTTTCGATAATTTTGTGCCTTTAAATTCATGATGGCTTCTTCGTTTAGCAATTGCTTCTAGTGTATTCAACAAATCATCTCCCTTCATCAACTATTAACATTATTAGCGTATCCAAAATCTTTAAACGTAATCGATAATTTTATTTCTTAAATTTTAATTTAACGAGATAATCATCCTTTTCATTGAAAAATGTCGATCATATACTAAAGCATGCGGATGAGAATTTAATCCCGCTACTATTTATCCTGTCATAAATAGTCACTTACAAATAAACGATCTAATTAACATAATTATAGATAAACTACTGGACGGTGAAAGAATGTATACCAATAAAACTGATTTTTATCAAAATGATTACTATTATGATAAGCAGAAACTCACATGCTCCAACTTACCTTTAGCAACAGCTTACGTTCGACCACAATCTTACAAAAATTTAAATAGTCCATTTCAAACGCTAAAACAAGGGACTTTTTTTGCCGATCTTTATGATCCATATAAACCACGAAAAGTATCTAAAGGAGGCCGTTACGATGAGTAAAGAAGTACTTCTTAGAAAACTCCAAGCGTTGAACTTGATAGCTGTTGATCTTCAACTCTTTCTTGATACTCACCCAGGAAATAAAGAAGCATTAGAAGATTATAGACAAGTCACTAAACAATATCAAAAACTTAGAGAAGATTATGAATATGAATATGGACCACTTACTAACTTTGGTTATATGACTTCATTTGATCAATATAGTTGGGTTAATGATCCATGGCCTTGGGAACAACGTTAAGAGGAGATGAGAGTATGTGGATTTATGAAAAAAAATTACAGTATCCAGTCGACATTAAACAACGTGATTTGAGAATGGCGAAAGCCATTTATGAAGAATTAGGAGGAGCCGATGGGGAATTATCAGCTTCTATGGAATATCTACAACAACGTTACACAATGCCAACTGGGAAATCAATTGCAACCTTAACTGATATCGGAACAGAAGAGCTAGCACATCTTGAAATCGTCTCTTCTTTAATTTTTCAATTAACTGCTGGAGCAACAATGGAAGAGATTAAACGTGCTGGTTTTGATGGAATATATGCTTCACGTGGTACTTCTGTATTCCTAGCTGATCCTGAAAACACACCTTGGACAGCTGCTTATATTGATATGAAAGGTGATCCAGTTGCTGACATCACCTCGAATATGGGGGCTGAACAACGCGCTCGTGCTGGATATGAACACTTACTCGATATGACAACAGATGAAGATGTTAAAAAAGTCCTTTCTTATTTAAGAGAACGTGAAATTGTTCATTTCCAACGCTTTGGTGAAACACTAGTTCATGTTCAAGAGCACTTAGCTCATGATAAATATTTTTTCAAAGATAGCAAATGATAATTGATATACTAATCCCTTAATCTAATGATTAAGGGATTTTATTTTAATACTCGTTCAATGTCACCATTCTAAGCCAATAGACATATTTTAAATTAGGCAAGATGATGATGCCTATTAGTTTAAGAAGCTTCATTACTTGGAGGATGTTATGTAGTTTCTTAAACATGTTATATGGAGGTAATGCCTCCCATGTTCAGAAACGAGCATGGAGTAAGAGATCACTCTTCAACATCCTTTGAATTGCTGGAATTTCCTAAAGCTCATTCAACCACAACGTAAAAGCGAATAGCTTTAAGCGTGAAGGTGACGAAAGTAGAAAAAATGAATGAGATGGCATATGGTTAAATCCTAAGTGCTAGGACAATGGATCATCAGCAGGTAAGCCTCGAATAGAGGAAACTTCAACGACTATCCTAAATAGGAGTAGGCTATAAGCGATTGATAGCCGAAGCGGAGGATACCCTTCTACTTTATAAAAGGGTAATGATATAGTCTGCACTCATATGAAAATATGAGATGTTCTTCAATGAACTGCATGAGTCTAGCGAGCTCATGTGAACAGTGTCAAAACATAGTCGTTTTGATTTGGTGCAAACGTGATTTATAATCCTTATAATACAACCGTTCAAAATCCAGGGCTTATGCAACCTGGTATGCTACAACAAACTAGTTATCCAGCAGCACAACAATCTTCTATGCTACAACAATCTAGCTATCCAGTAGCCCAACAATCTGTTATGCCTACAGCTGCTTATCCAACTTCAGCAACAACACAATTAGCTAACACAACTGCTTATCAACCCGTTCAACAAGCATTCCCAGCTGTTCAAGCTGTACCAGTTCCAGCTTGTGGTGTTCCTACTCCGGTTTGTGGAGTTCCAATGGCACAACCTGTGGTTATTCCTCAACCCGTTCAACAAGTCCAACCGGTTCAACCACAAATTGCTAGCACACAAGCAACGACTGCTCAACATAAAAAAACAACGTATGTTGAAGCCTATTTAGAACCAGTGGATGCACAGGTTCCATTAATGCAGCCAACTGTTTCAAAAAAAGTTGTTGAGAAAAAAACATATCCTGTAAGTGATGAGATTGTTTATGTTGAGCAAAAACCATTAAAAAATTCAACGATGCAAGATTATAACTTATATTTAATGGAAAATGAATATTATTCTGATGATGAACCTAATTACAAAAAAACGGTTCATACTACTTATCCACAAGCAAGGGCAGATAAGAAAGGTAGTCCATTAACTTGTGAAAATCTCCCTCTTGCTACAGCTTATGTTCGTATGCAACCTTATACTTCCTTAAATAATCCAACTGAAACCTTACAACAAGGAACAGCTTTTAATGAACTTTATGACGTCTATACTCCTCAAAAAGTTGCTCAACCTAACATCTTTATGTTAAAAGGGGGATGTCGATAATGAATAAAAAACAATTTTTATTACAACTTCAAGCGGTTAACTTAATTGCAGTTGATTTACATCTTTTCCTAGATACACATCCGGATAATAAAGAAGCTTTAAATGATTATGAAAAAGTATCTAAACAATATCAATCACTAAAACAGCAATATGAACAACAATTTGGTCCCCTTGTGAGTTTTGGATATTCTTCAAGTGTTGAACATTACAAATGGGTTGATGAACCTTGGCCTTGGCAAAATAAATAAGGAGGAGTTTAGACTATGTGGATTTATGAAAAAAGACTGCAATTCCCAGTAGATATCAAAAAACGTGATCCAAAAATGGCAAAAGCAATTTTTGATGCATTAGGTGGTGCTGATGGTGAATTAGCTGCTTCAATGGAATATCTTCAACAACGTTATAGTATGCCAACTGGTCAATCAATTGCAACTTTAACGGATATCGGAACTGAAGAACTAGCGCATCTTGAAATTGTTTCATCAATGATTTATCAACTAACTGATGGAGCAAGTATTGATGAGCTTAAAAAAGCTGGTTTAGATGGTGTTTATGCTGGACGTGGAACAAGTATCTTCTTAGCAGATCCTGAAGGAACACCTTGGACAGCTGCTTATATTGATATGAAAGGTGATCCAGTAGCAGATATTACATCAAATATGGCTGCTGAACAACGCGCTCGTGCGGGTTATGAACATTTACTAGATTTAGCAACGGATGATGAAGTCGTTCGTGTTTTATCTTATTTACGCGAACGAGAAGTTGTTCACTTCCAACGTTTTGGTGAAACATTAATGCATGTTCAAGATTTCTGTGCAACAAATCGTCATTTCTTTATGGATGATCATCACTAATCAAACTTCATTTAATAAAAAAGAGCTTCTATTCACTTTTTGAATAGAAGCTCTTTTCACTATATCGTTTAATGTAACTTAACAATTTCTTTTGCTCGTGCAATAGCTTGATCAAAATGACGACAAACTTGCGCTCGTCCAATTTCACATACCAATCCAACACGCTTAATGACTTTATAAGGACTGTCATTAACTTCACTTAAAATTAATGTCGTGTTTGAACGCTGACAGTTATCATGTAATAAATTTAAAGCATGAACAGCTGTCGCATCAATAACTGGAACATTACGAAGGCGAATAATTAACACTTTTGATGGTCCTTGTAACGATTGAATAGAATCTAAGAATTTATCCGCAGCTCCAAAGAAGAATGGCCCATTAATTTCATAAATTAAAATTTCATCTGATAAAGCTTCTTTTAATTCTTCATCTAATAATTCTAAATCGTCATCGTCATCATTCATTTCAATTCCTTGGATATCTGTGACATCCGTCATACGCTTCATAAATAAGAATGATGTTAATACCATTCCAACACTGATAGCTAATGTTAAATCAAATAAAACAGTTAAGAAGAACGTTGATAATAAGACAACGACATCACTTTTTGGTGCACTTAATAATTTTTTAAACATACGCCATTCGCTCATATTATAAGAAACCATAATTAAGACAGCAGCTAATGTCGCTAGCGGAATCATTTTTACAAGTGGCATTAAGAATAATAAAATAAATAGTAATGTAATGGCATGAACAACTCCTGCAATTGGAGTACGCCCCCCATTTTTAATATTCGCCACTGTCCGCGCAATCGCACCTGTTGCAGGCATTCCCCCAAATAAACCAGAGGCAATATTGGCAACCCCCTCAGCCACTAACTCCATATTTGAACGATGCTTACTTCCAATCATTCCGTCTGAAACAACGGCTGAAAGTAATGATTCAAGAGAACATAAGAAAGCGATAGTGAAAGCTGGTGACAACAAAGTTTCAATTTTACTCCATGTTATATGTGGAATTGACGGCATTGGGAATGACGATGATAAATTCGTGTATTGGGTCCCAATCGTTTGAACATCTAATTTTAAAAGAGCAACTAGAGCCGTCGTCACAATAATTGAAATTAATGAAGCGGGAATTTTCTTATTAATTTTGGGCCAAATAATTAAAATAGCTAATGCAATAGCTCCAATCATAAATGGCATCCATTGTATTTGATCAAATGATGCAAAATAAAGTTTCCACTTATCAATAAATCCTGTTGGGACCGCACCAAGATTCATCCCAAAGAAGTCTTTAATTTGTGAACTAAAAATGGTTAATGCAATCCCACTCGTAAATCCAACAGTAATTGGATAGGGGATATACTTGATGACACTTCCTAATTTCAATAATCCAAATAAAATTAAAATAATTCCAGCTAAGATTGTTGTAATTAATAATCCTTCCGTTCCATGAGCAGCTACAACACTATAAACAACCACCATAAATGTTGCACTCGGTCCACCAATTTGAACACGACTTCCACCAAGTAAAGAAATAAAGAAACCTGCAATAATAGCGGTATATAGCCCCTGTTCAGGGGAAACACCTGAAGAAATAGCTAACGCGATTGATAGTGGCAATGCAATAATTGCGACAATCAATCCAGCAATAACGTCTTTGACGAATTGCTCCTTATTATAAGTTTTCATAACTGATAGTAACTTAGGCTTTAACCTTGTCGACACCTTTCATACTCCCTTTCGAATTAGTTGCTTCAGACATTAAATTTTCTAATATTTAGCAATTAAAACAACGGTTAATATTATACCACAGGAAAAAGCCTCCATAACACGTTATGAAGGCTTTTTTTACACATTATTCTTACAATTATCTACCTTTTGGAGCTGTTGCACCTGGTGCAGTTTTTTCAGCACGAACTGGTTTACCGTTAATTAATTTAGAGTTTAATTTACGGATAATTGCATTTGCATGTGCTTTATCTACATTAATGAATGAGAATTTTTTATAAACATCGATATCTCCGATTGCACGAGCTGGGATATCTGATTTTTTCGTTAACATTCCAACGAAGTCTTTAGCTTTAACTTTTTGTTTAGATCCAACGTTTACGAATAAACGAACTTCGTTTTTACGCATACCTTTAGATTTATTGTTTGATGTCACTTCTTCGATATGTGCGTACTCTTTCGTACTTTGACCAATGTTCATACGTAATAATCCTGCAGCAACTTGCTCTAAGCTGTATCCTTTTTCTAAGATTGCAGCGATTAATTCGTTTTCTTTTGTAAAGTCTTGTCCTTCTAAGTTAGCAATCACATCTTCGATAACGTTGCTTGAACGTTTTTCTTGGATTTGCTCAACTGTTGGGATAGGCATTTTAGACATTTTTGTTTTTGTATAGTCTTCGATACGACGGATACGGAACATATCTTTTCCGAATACAAATGTAATTGATAATCCAGTCATACCTGCACGACCTGTACGTCCGATACGGTGTACATAGTTTTCTTCATTTAAAGGAATATCGTAGTTGAATACTGCTTCAACGTTGCTTACGTCGATTCCACGAGCTGCAATATCAGTTGCTACTAAGATATTAACGTTTTTACGACGGAAGCTATTCATAACGCGGTCACGTTGAGCTTGTTTTAAATCTCCGTGTAACCCTTCAGTTACGTATCCCTCTTCTTGTAATTTAGAAACTAATTCATCAACTTCACGTTTAGTGTTTGTGAACACGATTGATGAAGTTAATCCCATCATATCGATGCAACGGATCATTGCATGAACGCGGTCTTGACGTTTTACTTCAACGAAGTATTGATCGATTTTTTTGTTTGATAATTCTTCTGAAACAACTTTAACGATTTCAGGAGATTTTTGATAAGTTTTAGCGATGTTCATGATTTCACGTGCCATTGTCGCTGAGAACATAACTGTTTGACGAGATTCAGGAGTTTTTTCTAAGATTTCTTCGATATCATCTTTGAATCCCATGTTTAACATTTCATCAGCTTCATCTAAAACTAACATTTTTAAGTTTTCTAATTTTAAAGTTCCACGGCGCATGTGGTCCATAACACGCCCTGGCGTACCAACAACGATTTGAACACCTTTTTTAAGCGCGCGGATTTGAGGATCGTATGATTGTCCTCCATAGATTGATAAAATGTGCACGTCACGCATATTGCGAGCGAACTTTTTAGATTCTTCATGAACTTGGACAGCTAATTCACGAGTTGGACATAATACTAATGCTTGAACGTTGCGATTCTTAGGATCGATTTTCTCAAGGATTGGTAACATGAATGCAGCAGTTTTTCCTGTTCCTGTTTGTGCTTGTCCGATAATATCTTTTCCAGATAATACAACTGGGATTGCCTCTGCTTGGATTGGTGATGGTTTAACGTAACCAATTTCTTCAATTGCCTTTAAAATTGCAGGCGATAAAGCAAGATCTTTAAATGTAATTTCAGTCATTCTTTGCTTCCTTTCTATTTAAACACAAAAAAACGTAAATGAACCAACGATCACTTACGATAGTGTATGTTTTTACGAAGTGTCCACTTATTATACAATAATTTTTTTTCATTTGCAATACGAGTCAGATGATGTTATCGCTTCCGCTACGCCTATTCTATTTAAGTCTACACAAATGTATACCCAATGTGAATTCTATAGATGGATGTGCTCTAATTCAAGCCAAATTAGCTTTATTAGCATCCAGTTCTGCTCGTCTTAACGGATGATTTGTTAACTTTTAGCCAACCATTAATTCTTATTGTCTGGTTCGAGCCCCTACGTTATTTCTGTGTCCCAATTTAAACATTTTTATCAACTTTATTATGAACGAATTTATCTCTTAATTTTCATTGATAAAAAAGAAAAATGAGTTATTTTTTCCCATTTAGATTCAAGTGATCATCTCAACTGCTGTTAATGAATGGGCATGGCTAATCATTCATGTAATAAAGATAAAAAATATGATATAATGTTTCAAGATAAATTACACGGAGGTGTTGTTACATGCTTACAGTCTCTAATGTCGGTTTACGATATGGTGATAAAAAGTTATTCGAAGAAGTTAACTTAAAATTCACTCCTGGAAACTGCTACGGTGTTATCGGAGCAAATGGAGCTGGAAAATCTACTTTTTTAAAAATCTTAGCAGGTGAAATTGAACCTAATACAGGACACGTAAGTTATCCAAAAGATTTACGTATGTCAGTTTTAAAACAGGATCATTATCAATATGATGAATTACCAGTTTTAGAAACTGTTATCCGCGGAAATGAACGTTTATTCCAAATCACTGAAGAGAAAAATGCATTATACATGAAGCCTGACTTCAATGAGGAAGATGGAATTCGTGCAGCTGAACTTGAAGGTGAATTCGCTGAATTAAACGGATGGGAAGCTGAATCTGATGCGGCTGCTTTATTACAAGGATTAGGAATCCCAACTGAATTACACGATAAATTAATGAAAGATTTAACAGGGGCCGAAAAGGTCAAAGTTTTATTAGCTCAAGCTTTATTCGGAAATCCTGATATTTTAGTTCTTGATGAGCCTACCAACCACTTAGATATCCAATCAATCAACTGGTTAGAAGAGTTCTTAATCAACTTTGAAGGGACAGTTATCGTTGTATCCCATGACCGTCACTTCTTAAACAAAGTGTGTACACACATCTGTGATGTTGACTTTGGAAAAATCAAATTATTCGTTGGTAACTACGACTTCTGGTACGAATCAAGTCAATTATTAAACCGTATGGCTAAAGAAGCTAACAAGAAAAAAGAAGAACAAATTAAAGAATTACAAGATTTCATCGCTCGTTTCTCGGCTAATGCCTCTAAATCTAAACAAGCGACATCTCGTAAAAAATTATTAGATAAAATCAAATTAGAAGACTTAGAGCCATCAAGTCGTCGCTATCCATACGTTGGATTCAAACCTGAACGTGAAGTTGGAAATGATATCTTAATGGTTGAAGGGTTAACAAAAACAGTGGATGGAGTTAAAGTGTTAGATAACGTTAGCTTCATGGTTCGTAAAGACGATAAAATTGCATTCATCGGAGACGAAATTGCTGTTACAACCTTATTCAAAATCTTAAATGGAGAAATGGAAGCAGATAGTGGAACATTCAAGTTCGGTGTTACAATCAAAACTGCTTACTTCCCAAAAGATAACTCAGAATTCTTTAACGGTTCTGAATTATCACTAGTTGACTGGTTACGTCAATATTCTGATGACCAAACAGAAAGCTACGTTCGTGGATTCTTAGGACGCATGTTATTCTCTGGTGAAGAAGCCCTTAAAAAAGCTTCAGTTTTATCAGGGGGAGAAAAAGTACGTTGTATGTTATCACGCATGATGTTAGCAAATGCCAACGTTTTAATGCTTGATCAACCAACTAACCACTTAGACCTTGAGTCAATCACAGCACTTAATAACGGATTAAAAGACTTCACAAGCAACGTCTTATTCGCATCACATGACCACCAATTCATCCAAACAATTGCTAACCGTATTATCGACATCAAAGAAGACGGTTCAATCGTTGACAAACAAACAACATACGATGAATATTTAGCTTTAGCATAAAAAGCTGAGAGATGCGCTTAACTCGGCGTAAAAGTGGAGCCCCCATTCTAACTAAAAGTTAGGTTTCCACCACTGATGGGGTGATATTGCCTATCGTTCGGTAGGAGACTTTATAGAGCAGTTGCGCCTCGAAGCTAGATTCGGGCATGACGCTCATTTCTAAGCTTTTATATACTTAACCACGTACATTTTTGTACGTGGTTTTTTATTTTTTCATCATTTTGATGACAGATAGAGTCAAATACTCAAAGTTTATCACTAGTTTTGCGATGCCGTATAAATGCCTACGCTCCTGATTATAATGAATATACCAAGGATAATCGTTTATAAGGGGGAGCAAAAATGATTACACTAAGACCTATTTCAAAAGATAATTTCTGGGACTGCATAGATCTAGCGGTCCATCCCGAACAACAAAGCTTTGTCACTTCAAATGCTATTTCAATTGCCCAGTCTAAGGTACAGCCTGAATGTATCCCACTAGCAATCTATCATGAGGATGTGATGGTAGGATTCGTCATGTATTGCCTTGATACTGACGATGATGAGTATTGGATTTATCGCCTGATGATTGATCAACACTATCAAAATCAAGGATTTGGTACTGAAGCTCTCCACCAAGTGATTGAACTCATCAAAGATGATAAAACTCGTCACCAAATCTTTTTAGGTGTTCATATTGAAAGTGAATCTGCGATTCATCTCTATAAACAAGTAGGATTCGAATTTAATGGACAAATTTTTGGTCAAGAACATGTGATGGTACTAAATTACTAATTATCTTCATTTCTAATCTTATTTAACAATCTGTCTCTTCATTAAATTCATCTTCCTATCCTACTATAAAGTACTATTTGACTAACTTAGCATTTAAAACATCATCTCATCACGGCTAAATGAATTAATAAACTTCAATAAAATAGGGAAACAGTGATGAAGTTGTTTCCTTATTTTGTTATTTACATTGTATTTTCCTTTTTTTTCATCTAAAATGATTACTGAATCACTTATTTTGGGGAATTTTTAAAATGATGAAAATGGAGGAGTTTTATGCAGCGTAATATTTCAAAGAAGCCAATTATTATTTTAGGTAGTTTATTGACTCTATTAATAGTGGTTACCATCATTTATGGTATTTCATCAGCTAAAAATAAAGAACTAAAACTCGAACAATTAATCGACACATCTTATGAAGTCTTAGATGTTCGTCGTCATAAAAAAGAAAAAACCTATGAGGTTGATATTCAAGCTGAGCTCTCGTATGCTGATAATATTTTATTAGCCAATAAATTATTAAAAGAACTTGAACAATATGATCAAACAAATGCCGTGAAGTTAAACATGAACGTTTATCAACAAAAACCAACAAAAACGACAAAAGATTCAGTTGATTTCACCGATCAAGCATATCGCTATACCATTGAAACAAATGGTTCTTACATTTATCAATACGAGCCACTCCATACAGCGAATTTAACTAACGATTTATTATTCTCAACTGAATGGGAGATTAAAGATTCACAGCTATCTAAAAATGAACTCACTTTCAGTGCCATCTTACCGAAAACATTATCACCAGAAGAAGTGACATCACTATTAAATGAGTTAGCCGATGAAATGATTCGTTACAATTTTAAAAATACCGAAAAAGCTTCGGCCACGATTCAATCAGAAATTAGTGATACAGAAACTTATTACTATTTATCTGAGCAGCCAAATTATTTAATTTATAAAACACGTTTAATCGGTTAAGGGGGAACTCAGTTATGAAATATCCAATCATTTTTTTATTTTCGCTTTTACCAGCTTTCTTAACAAGTAACCAAGAAACATTAAAGCCAATTAATATTCCTGTCGATATTCATGAAGATTTTGCATCATTAGATGACATCATGGCTACTTTAGAAGGAAGTGTGACTTTAGATGAAGAAACAGATACTTATACATACAGAATTCAAGGTCAAGAAATTAAACTAAATCTTAACTACGGATATAGCGAGGTGAATGGCGAAAATGAGGCTTTATTCATAGAAATTGACAAAGAAACAAATTTAATGACGATTAAATGGGTAACACCTCAGCTCATTGATGATGAAATTTATGTTCCTATTCAATATATCGAGCGAGTATTGGATGCAACTTATACAGACCATGCCTTTACCGTTCAAGTCAAAGAAACCGTTGTTGAAGAAGAGGACTCTGACGAAGAAGAACTTATCCGAGAAGTCACTCCTGAAGATGAGCAAGAAATACCGAAGCCATCCAATACATCAAAACCAAATCAAATCGAGCAAAAGCCAACTCAAACTCCTAATAATCCGAACGATGTGGAACAAAAACCAACCCCTCCTATACAAACAGAAGATGAGCAACCGAGTGATGAACCTACTCAAACTCCTATTCAACCTGAATCAAAACCTGAAGAAGAACCTAAGCCACCTGTAGAGGAAGATAAAGAGGAATCTGAAGATCCACAACCACCAATTGATGACTCAGAAGATTTTAACCCCCTCCCTCCAATCAATCATCCAGCTGATTCCGAAAAAGAGGAAGAGTCTGAGTCAGAGAATTCAAATGAAGATTTAATGTTATCTGATCAAGTCTCTCAGTCAGAACAGGTTGATAACTAAATTATAAAAAAGGCAAAATGGAATTTCCATTTTGCCTTTTTATGTTGTTATAATAGTCAGAATAATTACGACAAAGCTAATGACGAGGTAACCAATCATCCCTCCATTACCAAAAATGGTTTGAACTAATCGATGGCGATGAATATGAATATAATAGGTTCCTGAATTCAGATTGATTTTTTTCATCAGTTTAATTAACCCAACAATTCCTACAACAAGAATCGTAAAAACGACTCCTATGGCTAACGCAATTCGTATCACTTCTGTACCATCACCTAATATAGCTGGCATAATAACGGCGCTCATCCCATTAATAAAGATATGTAAAATGATAGCATACTGAACTCGATTAGTTTTTAATGTGACATAGGCAAAAATAGCTCCTAAAGCTGTGGCATAAAAAACTTGAGATAAATTTCCGTGATACACTCCAAAGGTAACTGCTGAAACTAAAATAGCCACTTTATCACCATATAATTTGATTTTATCGATTAGAATTTTCCTAAATAGGATTTCTTCAATAATAGGGGATAAAATGACGCCACAAATAAATAATCCGATTGAAGACGTCCCAACAACGAGATTTTCTCCAACATTTGTAATGAAATTTCCTTTTAAAGATTCAATGGCTGCCATTAATAATAGGGTGAATAAATTAAAGACATATGCCAATGTGTAAGCTATACATCCATATTCAATGAGATCAAAAAGTTTTAGTTTCTGTACACCGTCCATTGAAATACTCGGTAAATCTTTAACCATCCAACAAAATAAAGGAAATCCAATTAAATAAAAACCAATCACTATTAATATCCAAGTGAGCCATTGTGATTGTAACCAAGGAGAGTCCATGGTTTTTAAAATCGCGATTATAGCCAATTGAATCCCATTAACTACTAGAAAACTAATCGCCAGTGAAAATCCGATTCGACTAAATACTTCTTTAGGTTGTAATTCCAATTTCAAATTCATCTCCCTTCCCTCCAAAATAAAAACTAGAGAGATTCTCTAGTTTTCGTTTAATAGTCCTTATAATCTTTGAATTTTTCTTTTTCAGTTTTTCGTTCTCGTTGTCGTTCTGTAACCTTTGCGATGAGTAAGCCAATTACAACTAGAATTCCACTCAGATAAAAAAGTAATATCCCACCAATAACCATGTTTACCCATATCGTCATCACCTTATTTCACCACCACGGCTGTTCCATAGGCCACCATCTCTGCTGCTCCAGCCATGACAGCAGATGACATTAATCGAACCCCTACAATCGCATTTGCTCCAATACTTTGTGCCTCATCTGCCATTCGTCCAAATGCAATTTGACGAGCTTCTATGAGCATCTCATTATAGCCGTTGAGTTCTCCACCAACAATTGTTTTAAGTGAAGCACTGATGTCCTTTCCAATATGCTTAGAACGTACCGTACTTCCTTTGACTAGTCCCTTAACTTCAACAATCTCTTTCCCTGGAATTGAATCTGTTGTCACAATCAACATTTTGATTCCTCCCTCCGCTATCTGTTAAAGTATATGACGAATTTATTCTACTTATGTCTAATAAAAATCCATCCCTTCTAGAATTCAAAATGGATAGTTATTCTCAATCAAGCTTCCTTTGATTTTAACAGAACCTGTGGATAACTAAATCACGAAATCCATGACCTTATTAAGTCATTGCTCCTGATTAGATAAAAAAACTTCTATTATATTTTTATATCCAACCTTAAAAAGCAATCAGCTTGTTTGAAACCATGACTTCAGATAAAATGGAAACATAAAGAAAAAAGGAGGAAGTATAATGGATTTAAATCAAAAAATTTGCTACTGCTTCAATGTAACAGTTGGAGATATTAAAAAAGAAATTGAATCAGGTTCAACAACATTACAAGAAATTCAATCAGAAACAAAAGCAGGAACGGCTTGTAAAGGATGCGTTAAACGTCTACAAGAAACAATTGATGCTTTATTAGCAGAAAAAGCTTAATCGTATAAGATTAGAGGAGGTCTAAATTTAGACCTCCTCTTTCTCATATTAAAAAATGTTAAATAGCCTAGATAATTACTCACTTTAACTAGCTCAGGGAATACAAACTATTCAAGCATATCACCTATAAGTAATAAACTTCATATCTTTATTTCCTATTATCCTCCAATTAAGAAATCGAAGATATTTTCTAAATCACTTGTTGTTCCTTTATACATTTCTGTATACTTACATTTCGTACAAGTAATAGTCGTAAATCTGCGATTTTGTACATCAAACAATTTAGAAATTCCACTACCTGTGGCACAAAATTCATCTACTTCATAACTGTTATTTTCACATTTGGGACAAACATACTTTTCAATCTTCATAACCTCACCTCATTTAGTAAAAAATAATCTACTCATTATCAATATTAGTTATACATTATATGAAAAAAAAGAACTTGAATATGATGATTATTTCTTTTAGATACACAGAACAATTTATATTAATCTAGATAAAAACTTTTATAAAAGAATAGTTTTCTTTCATAGACGTATCTATAAAGTCTAACTTCAGATTATCATATTTTAATTCACTAAGATGTCAATTTATGTCTAATATTGCATTTTTCAGGGATGAGAAGTCCATAATTCGGATAAAACTTGAAAAGATAGGAGTGAGAGGAGTATAATAAATAAATGTATAGTTAGTATTCTGACAATCGTCATTTAATAAAAATTACAATTAGGAGTGATACCCAATGGGTCGTAAGTGGAATAACATTAAATACGGTAAAGCTGCAAAAGATGCCGCTCGTTCAAAAGTTTTAGCTCGTTTCGGAAAAGAAATTTACATGGCAGCTAAAAATGGTGATCCAGATCCAGCCTTAAACCGTAACTTAGCTTCTGTTATTGACCGTGCTAAAGTTGCAGGGGTTAACCGTGAAATCATTGACCGCGCAATCAATAAAGCAAAAGGTGGTTCAGATGAGAACTATGATTTCATCCGTTATGAAGGATATGGACCAAATGGTTCTGCCGTTATCGTTGATACATTAACAGACAACGTAAACCGTACAGTTGCTGAAGTTCGTTCAGCTTTCAATAAAAATGGTGGAAAAATCGGTGTAAGTGGTGCCGTAGCCTTCATGTTCGAAGCAACTGCATTATTCGGATTCAATGGAAACTCTGCTGATGAAATTTTAGAAGGATTAATGGAAGCAGACGTAGACGTTCGTGACGTTGAAGAAGAAGATGGAGAAATCACAGTATACGCTGATCAAGATCAATTCCATGCCGTACAAACAGCATTAAATGAAATGGGAATCACTGAATTCGAAGTTGCTGAATTAACAATGTTACCAACATCAACAGTAGAATTAGAAGGTGACGCATTAGCTAAATTCTTAAAATTATTAGACGTTTTAGAAGACTTAGACGATGTACAACAAGTACACCACAACGTAGAATTACCAGAAGAAGAAGAATAAAAGGTTGCCCTAAAGGATAACAATATCTAAATTCTAACGAATTAGATATTCTAAAAAGTTGCAGGTAACTCGAAGCTAGATTGGGGCACTTTTTCCTACTCTAGTCTTCTCTGTACCACGTACGTAGTACGTGGTATTTTTATTTTAAAATTAAGAGGATAGAAAAATCTCCTCATATCTCATCAGATGAAGGATGATAATAACAATAAAGTACGTATTTACGCTATTTATTATTTTCTCTACTGAAAGGAAGTTTACCAAATGGAAATTAAAACGAAACATAAGAAGTTCAAAAGCTTTACAGACTTATATAGCTTTATGGTTGATGGGCATTTAGAAGAAATCAGTGTCACTATGAAATACCCAGATGGAACTAAAAGTAATGGAATTATGCCAATTGATATGGTTTTATCATTCAAATGTATTGAAGATATCAAGTCATTAGATAAAGAATTAAAAGAGTTAGCGACTAAGCATAATGAAGATATTAATAAGGTTAGAGAAATTGCTGAAACTTATAATGAAATGAATCATTTTGATGATGAAGAAGGCGAGATTCAATCTCAACTAGAAAATATCGAATCAAGCAATGAATTAAAACAAATCATTCAACAATTAGTGAATGAACGTCTACAAGCTTAATCACTTATTTTAAATAATGTTCTAAAAGGGGCTGTATCAAAA